>JAAYGA010000302.1 GCA_012727935.1 Pseudomonadaceae bacterium
CAGCCGATGTCGCTGCGTATATGAAGTATTACAACCTAAAAAGGCTTCATACGTCTAATGGTGATATGACCCCGGTTGAGTATGAGAATTATCAATTAAAAGTGTCCACTTGGGCTTGACCAGTACATACGAAATAAGTTTGAGGCAAGTTATGAGCGCACTAGACACAAATTAAAATCAATGAGCATCATTAAAAAAACAAAGCATATTTGACTAGGATTTGCAAAACAGAGCATAGTAGGCAATATCTTGGCCTATTAGACTATAAAAGATGTGGAGTTTTTTAAGCAAAGAATGAAGCATATTCAGAAGAGGATTAGCAGGTAGGGTAGATAGAGATTTTCAATACATCAAGAAGGCATACTATATGGATGTGATTTTTAAGTAATATCTGCAAACTTTTTCTTATAAAGCTTGCAACGTTTTACTTGGTGCCCGGAGCGAGACTTGAACTCGCACACTCATAAGAGCGAGGGATTTTAAATCCCTTGTGTCTACCGATTCCACCACCCGGGCAATTTTTAACTAAGCTATTGCAGCTTATTACAACATAGATCTAAAAATGGAGGCTGGAGTCGGAATCGAACCGGCGTTGACGGATTTGCAATCCGCTGCATGACCACTCTGCCATCCAGCCTTATTTCTTTCTTCCAGCTTTAAATCTATTGGAGCGGGAAACGAGATTCGAACTCGCGACCCCAACCTTGGCAAGGTTGTGCTCTACCACTGAGCTATTCCCGCTCGATCTGGTTGCACATTATAGACACAAAAAACTTCTTGTCAACAATTTAAACCACTTTTTTTCTAAAAACTTCTACCAAGGCAAAGACTTAGCTAGTTTACTTGGCCGCACTAGGTACAAGGTAAGGCTTAGCCGCGCGTAAATAGCTGTACATAGACCAAAGGGTTAAGAAGGCTGCAACATAAAGCACACCCAAGCCTGCCCAAGCAATTAATTCACCCGGTGGCGCTAATAGTAATAGAAAAATAGACAGCATTTGAAAGGTGGTTTTAACCTTACCTAACCAACTAACCGCCACATTGGCACTTTTACCTAATTCAGCCATCCATTCGCGCAGGGCTGAAATAACAATTTCACGCCCAATAATAACCAAGGCTGGCAAGGTTAATATCCAGCTAGCATGGGCTTCAATCAGCACACCCAAGGCCACAGCCACCATTAATTTGTCTGCAACTGGGTCTAGAAAAGCACCAAAAGGGGTGGTTTGGTTCCAGCGGCGAGCAAGAAAGCCATCGAGCCAATCGGTTAAAGCGGCAATACCAAACAGCCCAGCACAAATTAAATATTTGTTTTCAATTGGCAAATAGTAAATAGCAACCAGTAGGGGAATAACAAGAATGCGTAGTAGGGTTAAAAAAGTAGGAAAGTTCATGGTACTTAGCTCTTAAAAATAAACTCTGAAAAATAGACTTTTAAGTATCTGCACTACAGGGGTTTCAATGGCTGTGAAGGGTAGCATGAATTTCTTCAGCTAGCGCACGATTTATGCCATCAACCTGACACAAAGCTTCAAGGCTAGCTTCGGCTATGGCTTTACGTCCGCCAAAGTGGCGTAGTAATGCTTGGCGGCGCTTAGGCCCCACCCCTGAAATGCCTTCTAAACCTGAAGTAACTCTGGCTTTATCGCGGCGCTGGCGATGGCCTGTAATGGCAAAACGGTGGGCTTCGTCACGAATTTGTTGAATAAGATGTAAAGCTGGTGAATGCCCAGCTAAAGCCAGTTGGTTATCAACCGTTTCCAGAAAAAGAGTTTCTAAGCCTGCTTTACGTGTGGTGCCTTTGGCAACGCCTAAAAGGTGAATGCTGGTTAAACCCAGCGATTCAAGAATGGCTTTAGCCGCATTTAGCTGGCCTTTACCGCCATCCACCAACAGTAAATCTGGCGGGGCAATTTCACCGGCCTTTACGCGTTTATAGCGCCTTTCTAAGGCTTGGCTCATAGCAGCATAATCATCACCACCCGTTATGCCTTCTATATTAAAGCGCCGATAATCTTGTTTACGCGGCCCTTCTGCATCAAATACCACACAAGAAGCCACAGTTGCTTCGCCGTGGCTATGACTAATATCAAAGCATTCCATGCGCTTAATGGGCTGGCTAAAACCCAAGGCTTCTTCTAAAGCTTGCATCCGCTGTTGTTGCTGACCAGCTTTGCCACGGTGGGTAGCAAGCTGCTGCTGGGCATTGGTAACGGCAAGTTCTAACCAGCGTGCCCTTTGGCTGCGTACTTTATTGGTTAGGCGTGATTTAAAACCAAAACGTTCTTGCAAAGCCTCTTGCAGGGTTTCACCTTCTTCTAATGCATGGCTTAAGAGTATTTCTGCTGCTGGCGGCAAAGAGGTTCGGGTTAAATAATATTGGGCAATAAAAGCGGTGAGTGTGGCGCTGTCGGTTTCATCTAAAGGGTTTTTAAAGTTAAAGTGGCGGGTGCTAATTAATCGCCCTTGGTGAATTTGTAACAGGCTTATACTACTATTGCCTTCAGAAGAAACCAGCCCAAACACATCGGCCTCACCCACGCCTGTGTCTACGTCTTGCTGGGTTTGTAGTTGCCTTAGTTGTTGTATTTGGTCGCGGTAATGGCTGGCTTCCTCAAAAGCTAATACCGCCGCCGCCGCTTCCATTTTTTCAGCAAGCGCATGGGTAACTTCATGGCTTTTACCTTCCAAAAGTAACTTGGCATGGCTCAAGTCTTGGGCATAAGCTTCAGCACTTATTTCGCCGGTGCAGGGGGCAGAACAACGTTTAATTTGGTATTGCAAACAAGGCCGACTGCGGTTACCAAAGGTGGTGTCGTCGCATTGGCGCAATTGAAAAACACGGTAAAGTAATTGCAAGGTGTCCTTTACACTGGTTGCGCTGGGGTAGGGCCCAAACCACTGCCCCGAACCTCGCTGATGCCTAGCACGTTTAATGCTTAAAGCTGGCCAAGCATGGGCGGAAAAATGTAAAAAAGGGTAAGATTTATCATCGCGTAACAGAATATTGTAGGGCGGTTTAAGTGCTTTAATTAAATTTTGTTCAAGCAGCAGGGCTTCGGTTTCAGTGCGGGTAATGGTTAGTTCAATGCGGTAAATTTTCGCAACTAGGGCGAGTGTTTTTATGGTTAGGCCACTGGAGCGAAAATAACTAGCAAGGCGTTTTTTTAAATTACGGGCTTTACCCACGTAAAGTATTTTGCCATCTGCCGCGAACATTTGATAAATTCCTGGGGCTTGGGTGGTCTGCTTTAAAAATGCAGAAGAATCAAACCCCACAATGGCTGCTTCAGACACGGTGCATTCCTGTTAGTTAGTCGGTAACATCCACTAGCTTATGGCGCATGGCTAGGTGGGTTAACTCTACGTCATTACGCACCGCTAGTTTTTCAAAAATTCGGTAACGGTAGGTGTTCACTGTACGAGGGCTAACAAATAGGCTGTCGGCTATTTCTTGCACTTTTTGGCAGTTAACAATCATTAAGGTTACCTGCATTTCACGCTCTGAAAGCTGTGCAAAGGGGTTGTTGTTTTGTGAATCACGGGCAAACATGCCGCTGGTTAGGGTTGGGTCTACATAAAATTGGCCTGAAGCAACTAGGCGTATCGCACGAACCACTTCTTCATAACTCGTGCCTTTAGTTAAATAGCCCCTAGCGCCAGCCTGCAGTAAACGCTGCACAAAAGTTTCGTCGCCACTGGCGGTTAAGCCAATAACGCCTATAGCAGAGTTGCTGTGTGTAATTTTACGAGTCGCTTCAATGCCGCCAATGCCGGGCATTTTGACGTCCATTAGCACAATATTGGGTGCTAACTCGCGTGCTTTTTGAATGGCTTCTTCACCACTTGAAGCTTGGCCTATTACTTTAATGCCTTCTGTTTCAGCGAGTATGCGCTCTATTCCAGTTCTTACTAGAATGTGGTCATCTACAATTAATACGCTAGTCACCTTGAAATACCTCTCAAAAAAACAGCCAGCAAAAACCAACCGTTAGAATAGCAGATACACTAGTCTAACGGGTATAAGAGGGGAAAAGGGCAAGCAGATTTTAGATAAACACCTAGGCGGGCCGGTAAAGAATTAAGAGTTTTTTAATACAGTAATCAATGTGTTGCTGAATTGTTTCTTTGCTTGGCGTTTCACCTGTCATAATGAACTTGGCTCGAAAGTAGGCATTCAGCGCACCTTGAAAGAATAAAGCGGCTTGCTCAGGGTCATCCACTTCAAGATTACCTGCTTTATTTTGTAGCCTTAAAAAATCAACTAAAAGTAGGCGGTCTTTTTCTAAACCTGCTTTAAAAAACATTTCACCAAGATTAGGGAAGCGTATGGCCTCAGAAATCATCATACGAAACATAGCCGTATTTTCTGATGAAACTAAATCTGCAAGTTTATTTTGGGCATATTGTTTAAGCACTTCCTCAACATTTTCACTTTTAATGTCGTTGGAACGCATAGTGGGGCTGTCACGGTAATCACACTTTTGGTCAACCACAGCAATAAAAAGCGCATCTTTATTACCAAAGTAGTTATAAAGTGTTTGCTTAGCTACGCCAGCTTTGCTAGAAATTGTTTCCATGCTGGTATTTTGGTAGCCACTTTCCAAAAAGGCTTCAGAAGCAGCCTCAATGATTGCTTGTCGCTTATCATTTTTAACGGGTTGTTCTGCAAGTTTTGTACTTTTCACTAAAGTTTACCGCACTAAGGTCGAGTGGAAATTAGACCGAGTATAACAAAATAATCTTATTGCTCATAACGCCTTATTAAGTGCAAGTTAATTCTGCGTTAATTTACTAAATAGTTTAAGGGGTTTGCTTTGTCTAATAACATATTGCAAAGCTTTAGTTGGCTTGACTGGTTGGCTGTTGGCTGTTTTTTTATTTGTTGGACTTGGTACTACTATTACTGCCGTCTGCGCCTGCGTACTAAACGCTGTTTGGCAGCCACCATGCATGGGTATCGGTATGACTGGATGAAGCGAATGATTGATAGGGAAATACGCATCGCCGACGCCACCATTATGACTCACCTTGAACGCAATGGTGCCTTCTTTGCTTCTAGTTCGCTGCTAATTTTAGCGGCTTTATTTAGTTTGTTAGGCGCTGCAGAAAAAGCCTTAGCCATTGTTGCCGAGCTGCCCTTTGCTGTAATTTTACCTAACCAGTTGGGCATAGAAATAAAGCTATTACTGCTTATTGGTATTTTTATCTATGCTTTTTTTACTTTTACTTGGTCTATGCGCCAATACAATTTTTGCGCCATTCTTATTGCCAGCGCACCCTTGCCCAGTGAAAAAGACATTACTCCGGGGGCTAGAAATGCTTTTGCTACCCAAGCAGCCAACGTAATAGACCTAGCCGCCAACCAGTTTAATTATGGTTTAAGGGCTTATTATTTTGGTTTGGCTTTATTGGGCTGGTTTTTGCATCCACTAGTATTAATATTTTCTACTCTAGCCGTGGTTGCTATCTTGTATCGCCGCGAATTTCATTCCAAAACACTCAAAGCCCTCGCCGCAGGGCGAGACCTAAATGTTAGCTTTCGAGGCATTTTACAAGGTGTGGAAGTAGAAACCACTAAACCAACCCCACCCAAGCTGTCGCCTACGCAAGACACTACACGGGCAGATAAAAAGCTTTAGTATGGCCAGTCTTAAATTCCTAGCTTAAGGCTTTTCTCTTTATGACTGGCAGCTCTTATTTAACAAGTCGATTAGTAATTGTTTTCTTTATTTTATTTTCGACTGGCTGCCAGTTTCTGCCCAAATACGAAGACAGCAAACCAGCCGCTACACCAGAACACTTAGAAGCTTTAAGCCAAGCACTAAGTAACAGCTTTCAACAGCAATTAGCGGTTTTAGAACAACGGCAAAAAGCTAATCAGCAGCAGCAAAGTAAAGAAATAAAGGCGCTAAAAAAGCTAGTTGAAAGTTTTCAGCAAGAAAATATCCACTATCAACGTCAACATACCTTTCAAATTGAACAGCTAAGTAGGCTATTTGAACCCAGCGTTACCACTAGCCACATCACTGAAATTATTCAAAATGACGGCAAGCTTATTCTTGGGCAATACGAATGGCTGCTTTTGCCTTCCCAAAAACTGGTTTTACCCGCGCGCATTGATTCAGGTGCTAACACCTCTTCTTTACACGCCCTTAACCTGCAACAATTTGAACGCGATGGTAAAACTTGGGTAAGGTTTGAAACCCATTACCAAGCAGAAGAAAATCAGCCTCCTTTAAAAGCAGAAATTGAAGCGCCTCTGGTTCGCAAAGTGAATGTAACCCAAGCCAATGGTTCAGAAACACGCCCCGTGGTTTTTTTACCTATTCAGTTGGGCGCTTTAACCCAAAACATTGAATTTACTCTAACCGATAGAAGCAACCTAACTTTCCCCATCCTGTTAGGGCGGCGTTTTTTTATGGACATAGCCATTATTGACGTTAGCAAAGCCTATGTGCAGGGTAAACCCGAAGTTGCTGAAGCTACTAAAGATAAAGCTACTAAAGATAAAGCTACTAAAGATAAAACTATTAAAGATGAAGTTACTAAAGAGAACCAATTATGAAGCAAGGCCGCACTACCTTACTTTGGACAGCTTTAATATTGGTTCTAATCGGCGGCCTACACACCGCTTGGCGACACTTTGTTCATCAAGTACCTTTACTGCCCGGCAGCCAACAAACCTATTGGGATTTAGAAGCCCGCGTTGAAATGGAAGCTGAAGGCGTTCCTGTTAAAGTTCGCCTTGCCATCCCACAAAGCCAACCGGGTTTTTTAATGCGTTCTGAACACACTGCCTCGCCAGGTTTTGGGGTAAGTTTTCTTGAAGGTGAGCAGCGTTATGCCGAGTGGAGCATTCGTAGTGCCACCGACACACAATGGCTTTATTATCGCGCCCAGTTTCAGCACGACCCTAAACGCCATGTGCCTGCCGTAGATAACCTTCCCGACCTTAGTGTTAGCAACTGGTCGTTACCACTAAAAGCGGCGGCGGCCCAAGTGTTACGCCGTGCTTGGCAAGAATCTGCAGACCCTTTTAGTTTGGCTAAAGCACTGGCTGAACGTATTAGTAATGAAAACAATCAAAATGCGCGCCTTTTGGTTAGCCAAATGACCGCCGCAGAAGTGATGGTTAACCTGCTGAACGATGCCAAAATTCCGGCTAGAGTGCTTTATGGTTTAAAACTGGAAGATGGCCGCCGCCGCCAAGCATTACAACAATTAGTGCAAGTTTTTGATGGACAAAACTGGCAGTTATTTGATGTAAATTCTGCTTTAAGTTTAGATATAACGGCTAAAAACTACCTATTATGGCAACAGCAAGCTGGCCCTATTTTAGAGGTTGAAGGGGCGCATGAATCTAAAGTGACTTTTTCTATGCTAACCACCCACGAACCTGCTAGCAGTAGTGTAAATGCACTGGCTATAAAAGATGCTTTATTAAGCCTTTCAATTCACAGCCTACCCATTTCTGAACAAGCCTTGTTTAAAACCCTGCTACTTTTACCCTTGGGTGCTTTAGTGGTGGTGGCTTTAAGGGTGTTTGTTGGCTTAAAAACTTCTGGCACCTTTATGCCTCTATTAATAGCCCTCGCCTTTTTAGAAATGTCTTTATCGGCAGGCTTAATTACTTTCCTACTTTTAGTCAGTGTTGGGCTGGTATTACGCCAATTGCTAGCCCATTTAAATTTATTATTAGTGGCTAGGGTGGCGGCGGTTATTGTTTGTGTTATTGGCATGATTGCGCTTTTTGCTGTTATTTCCTTTCATACAGGAATAAGCACTGGCATGAAAGTTACGCTCTTCCCCATGATTATTTTGGCTTGGACAATTGAACGCATGTCGATTCTTTGGGAAGAAGAAGGCCCTTTAGAAGTGGTAAAACAAGGCGGTGGCAGTTTAATTACTGCAATTTTTGCTTTCTTGTTAATGGATATTTATGAAGTTCGCTATTGGATGTTTAATTTTTTAGGCTTACAACTGGTTGTTCTGGCACTTATTTTAATTGTAGGTAGCTATACCGGCTATCGCCTACTTGAGTTGTGGCGCTTTAGTCCTTTAGCTGGCGATAAACACCTTAAGGAGTAAGCCATGCTGAACTGGTTGAAAAGTAATTTTATTAGCCCTGCCAAGCTGCGTAAGTTAGGTGTACTGGGGTTAAATGAGCGGAATATAGCTTGCATTAGCGCCCATAATCCTAGAAAAGGCTTTCCGCTGGTTGATGACAAGCTGCAAACTAAATTACTAGCACAAGATTACCAAATAGCCACACCCGCTTTATTGGGCGTTATTCGCCACCAAGCTGAAATTGCTAAGTTTGAACGCCACCTACCCCAACAGGACGGCTTTGTTATAAAACCTGCCAAGGGAAGTGGCGGGAAAGGCATTTTAGTTATTCAATATGCCAGTGGTGATCGCTATTTAAAAGCTTCAGGCGAATGGATTTCTCGCCAAACAGTGCAGCGCCACTTGTCTAATCTTATTTCTGGGTTGTATAGCTTATGTGGCCACCCGGATGCAGCATTAATTGAAAGCCTTATTCACAGCGCCAAAGAGTTTGCAGGCTTCACCTTTGAAGGCGTTCCTGATATACGAGTAATTATTTATCATGGTTACCCTGTTATGGCGATGATGCGGCTTTCTACGCGAAATTCTGATGGCAAAGCTAATCTGCACCAAGGTGCGCTGGGGGTGGGAATTGACCTAAGTCTAGGCACTGCCCTTCAAGCGGTACAATATGATAGGCCTATTTTTCTACACCCAGACACAGGCAAACCCTTAGATCAGCTGCGTATTAAAAACTGGCAAAACCTCTTAGAACTAGCCGCAGGTTGTTATGATATGACAGGGTTAGGCTATTTAGGTGCCGACCTAGTAGTGGATAGG
>JAAYGA010000038.1 GCA_012727935.1 Pseudomonadaceae bacterium
GGTCTGCGCCCCGTATTGCTTAATTAACGATTTGCGACACCCTCTTTAGGGTAGGGAGGATGTCAATAATCTTTGCTCTAGTTTTTAGTTTTTAAAAAAATACTTTTAATCTTATTCATCATTTCTTTGGTTACCGAAGTCATTTTGGGTTTATTGGTTTGGGTAAAGGCTATGGGACGAGTTACTTTCATGGCAGCTATACCAATTCTTGCAGTATAAAACCCTGCGCCAATTCCCTGCCCTGCACGGGCGCTTAAAGAAGTGGTTATGCCTTGAAAACCAAATTCAGCCAAAGCGTTTTCAGCAAGCAGTTCGGTTGCACCCACAAAAAGCAGCTGGTTGACTACTCGTCTAAATAAGCGTAAACGATTAGGCAATGAAGGTCGCACACCATACACCTGCGCCACATCATCAATCATTTTCATCGACCGCCAAAGGCTTAACAGCATATCTAAAGAAGCCCAAGGGCTGATTGCTACGCCTACGCCGGTTTGCATGGCATAAATCGAAACTCGCCTTGTTGCTTCTTCATCCAGTGGTTTTAAAAAGATTTCATCTAGGTGGTTAATGGCTTCTTTGTCATTGTTGTAATCTGGCATGGCTTGAATACAGCGTTCAAAGTGGGCCTCTTGTGGCTTATTTTTATAAAAGCCACGCAACTCATTTATAAAGCTTTTTGCCTGACCAAAATCGTTGCCTTCCAACAGGCGTTCAGCTTTATCTTGCATCGCCACTAGCTTAGAAAGGTTTTCAGTATCTTTTAAATAACGGTACACCAGCCTTAAACCTAACAGCGCAACCCAAGCTAATAAAACACCAAAAACACTGGCAAGAATCCAATGAATGGATAAAGCATAGTTAAAGGCTCGAACCAGTTCAAAGCCACTTAAAATAACCACCAAGGCTAGAGCGGAATAGAAGAATACCTTCAAACCTTTTAGTGGTAAGGCTTCTAACTTAAATAGTGAAAACTGCGTGACCTCGGGCAAGCGTTCATTGGCAACTATCGACTCGGGCACACTTTCAGGAACATCATCTTCAATAACAAAGGTTTTACTTTGCCGTGCTGATTCGGTAGCTGACTGGTCGCCCTCTATTCTATCTAAAGCGTCTGCTTCATCTAAATCGAAGGTAAAACCACCCTTTCTGTTTTCACTGGTCATGGGCATTTATCTCCAATTAATTCGTTTAGCAGGGTATCTAACCTAATATGCGGCAGCGCAGTATTGTTTTTACTCGACAAACCTCTAGGTGGTGATAGCTCTGGCAAAACCCAGCCCTGTAAAGCTTGCCAATCTTTATCATCTGGCAGTTTAGAAGGCATAACCGGCGGCACATAACCTAAGCGTTTACCTTCAGGGGTTAAAATTTCTAAGGCATTATCTATGTGGCTGCTTTCATTACTGGCACGAACCGCAGCAACCGCTTCACAAATCGGGCTAATGCCATCACTTCTGGCATGTTTATAAGCACTTCGCACCACCGCACTTAACAACTGCCTAACGGCTTCGTGCTCTTTAGATAACACCAAATCTATTTTGGTTGCGGCAAAAATTAAACGATCAACCTTAGGGCTAAAAAGCTGACGTAAGCGGCTTTGGTTGCCATAAGAAAAGCTTTGGGTAATGTTGGTTAAGGCTTGGCGCATATCATCTAGGTAGGCAGGGCCGGAATGCAGGGCGCTTATCACATCAACCAAAACTAACTGTCTATCAATACCACTAAAAAATTCGGTGTAAAAAGGCTCAACCAATTCTTTAATGTAACGCTGATAACGCCGTTTACACACCTTGTAATAACTATGTTCGCTGGCTTGTTCTAATTCGCTTTCTTCCACACCTATGCAAGCCAGCAGGGGAATAAAGTTAACAATATCCGCATCAGGAAGCTTGCCAGGAATTAAAAACCTGCCGGGCTGAATAAGGCTGAGGCTTTTTTCATCATTTTTGCAGTGGCTAAGAAACTGCTTATATTGCTCATTTAATGTATGGAGTTTTTCTTTATCAACCGGCGCAAAAGGGTCGAGCTGTTTAAATTCATCCAATAATGAACCTAGTAGCTCTAACCTTGGCGAGTGTAAATACTGGGCACTGCATAAACCACACCACCTAACAAAACTCATGTCTCTAAGCGGCAGGTCTAAAAGCCATTCACCTGGGTAATCGCGTAGCTCTATAAAAAGGCTGTAATTGTCTTTACCTACTAGGCTTTTATGTGATTTTTTAAGCCGCAGTTCAATAAGACAGCCGCTTATTTCTGAAGTCGAATCTGGCCATTCTGGTTGGGCTGCGGTGATTTTTTGATAACCAGCAGTGTAAGGAAACATGGGTAAGTCATCGAGCGGATGCAGCTTAACCCCAAGCAAACGATCAGCTTGAATGGGCGGAAAACCTGCTAGTTTGGCCGTGTCATAATGGCAAAGTTGATTAATAAGGCTGGTTATTAAAGTTGTTTTACCGCTGCGGCTTAGGCCAGTGATGCCAATACAAACATGACGATCAAAAGCTTTGTCGTAAGTTTTTTTAGCTAGACTGAGCGTATTATTTACCTTTTTATTCAGCCTACTTTTCCATAAACTACTTTTAATTAGCATCTTTTTTTTCCCACAAGAAACACAAACATTACTTTAACCTATTGCAGCTAACCTACCCAAACCATTACTTTTAAGCTGCCTCATTAAAGGTTAGGCTTAATGGCCAGCAGCCCCACAAAAGAGATTTTTATGGATAAAGTTTCAATATTAGTTGATGTACAAAATATCTATTACACCACCAAGCAGGCTTATGGACGCAATTTTAATTATAAAAAATTTTGGGCAAAAGCAACTAACAATAGAGAAGTGGTAAAAGCCGTTGCCTATGCCATTGACCGAGGTGATGAGAAACAAATTCAGTTTCAAAATATACTTAAAGCCATCGGCTTTGAAATAAAACTAAAACCCTATATTCAACGGTCTGACGGTTCAGCAAAAGGTGATTGGGATGTTGGTCTAGCCTTAGATGCAATTGAGTATGCAGAACTAAGCGATACAGTTATTTTAGTATCTGGCGATGGTGATTTTGACTTGCTAGCACAAAGGATTAGAGACAAAAAAAATGCTTCTGTAGAAGTCTATGGCGTTAAACAATTAACCGCTGATTCTTTAATGCAGGCTGCGAGTGTTTTTTTTCCAATAGAAGCAGATTTATTGCTTTAATTTTTATAAAAAAACATAACAAAAAGGCAGCCACTGGTGAACTTGCTGTTCTAAAACCCAGTGGCTGCACTTCTTTTTGTGATTAAGCTTCTTTTTGTGATTAAACTTATGTTGGTTGTTTTGTTCAGTAAACTAGCTTACTTTTTCACCACCGGCTTGTTTGTCGGCATGGTAAGAAGAGCGCACCAGTGGGCCAGAGGCTATGTGTTTAAAGCCCATTTTATAACCTTCTTCTGCCAGCCAATCAAAATCAGCCGGTGTGACCCAACGGTCAATGGCTAGGTGATTTTTAGAAGGCTGCATATATTGGCCTAGGGTTAGCATATCTACGTTATGAGCGCGTAAATCACGCATGACTTCAAGAATTTCTTCGTTGGTTTCGCCCACACCTAACATTAAACCAGATTTAGTTCTAACCTCTGGGCAACGCTCTTTATAGCGTTTTAAAAGGGTTAAAGACCATTGGTAATCGGCACCGGGGCGCACTTTGCGGTAAAGGCTAGCCACGGTTTCTAGGTTATGGTTAAACACGTCGGGCGGGGTTAGTTCCAGAATATCAAGCGCAACATCCATGCGGCCACGAAAGTCAGGTACTAGCACTTCAATTTCCAGTTCAGGCAAACGCTGGCGTAGTTCGCTAATGCACTGAGCAAAGTGGTCTGCGCCACCATCACGTAAATCATCACGGTCTACCGAGGTGATAACCACGTATTTTAATTTCATTTCTGCAATGGCTTCAGCCATTTCTCTTGGCTCATCGGCATTTAGCGGATTCGGGCGGCCAGTGGCAACATCACAGAAGGGGCAGCGGCGAGTACAAATATCGCCCATAATCATAAAGGTTGCTGTGCCACCGTGGAAACATTCGCCAAGGTTAGGACAAGAAGCTTCTTCACAAACAGTATTGAGTTTATGTTTACGCAGGGTTTCTTTAATGCGCGTTACTTCGGGTGAAATGTGCATTTTCACCCTAAGCCAGTCAGGTTTTTTAGGCAGGGTTTCGGTTGGAATAATTTTTACCGGTATGCGATCAGTTTTATCCGCGCCACGTAATTTTTCGCCTTGGACAACTTTCTTTTTCTGAGTGCTAGCGGTCATACCTGCTCCTGCCCATTTAAATAAATGATGTTTGTGTGGCCTAAACGGCGAATAAGAATATTTAACAAGGCAGCTTGTGCCTGTTCAAAAGTAATCTGTGGTGCTAGGTCTGCTAAGCGTGCAACGGGCATTCCAGCATAACCACAGGGGTTAATGCGTTGAAAGGCGCTTAAGTCGCAGGTTAGGTTAAAGCTTAGGCCATGAAAGCTGCAGCCACGGCGTATTTTTAAGCCAAGTGCAGCAATTTTTGCGCCGGCTAGCTGGCCTTCTTTTAGATATACGCCTGGGGCATCGGGCCGAGCTTCTGCCGCTATGCCTAAACTAGCAAGGTATTCCACCAAGCTTTCTTCAATAAGGTTAACTAGATGACGCACCCCGTAGTTGATACGGCGTACGTCTAACAAAAGGTAAATGACTAGCTGGCCTGGGCCATGCCAAGTGACTTGGCCGCCACGGTCAACTTTTACTACGGGTATATCACCAGGGTTTAATAGGTGTTCAGCCTTGCCAGCTTGGCCTTGGGTAAATACTGAGTCGTGTTCGACAACCCAAAGCTCATCGACGGTTGTTTCATCGCGTGTGTTAGTAAAGTCTTGCATTTGCTGCCACACGGGCTGGTAAGGTTGGCGACCTAATAACCTGATTTTTAGTGACATTAAAGAACCAACTGCACTCGGCCCGTATCTTTCAGGCATTGGTGTAAAGAAGATAAATGGCTTTCACTTAGTGCTTGAATGGTGACACGCACCGACTGATAACGGCCATTTTTACTGTCTACCACCGCAATGGTTTCATGTAGAAAAGTAGTTTCTGATTCAACCAGTACATCTAAGATGCAGGCTTTAAAATCTGGTGCAGCAGGCCCCATGACTTTAATGGGGTAGTCGCAAGGAAATTCAATTTTAGGTGGGTTGTCTAAAGGACAAGCCGGTGTGTTTTGTGTTGTTTGCATAGTATCACCATAAAGCTGACTAATTTAATCAAGTATAGCGTCTTTTAAACAGGGAGTGCAGTCTAAAAGTATTCAGGTTAACTAAAAAGCTAACTAAAAAGGCTAACAACAAACATTACTAGGCTATGCCAAAGGCTTTTAAAAAAACCAGCCTTAGGTATGTTTTCTAGGGCAACTAGGGGTTTTTGGGTAATAATTTCGCCACCTAAGCTTACAACCAGTGTGCCTAGCTGTGTTCCAGCACTAATTGGCGCTTTAATATTGGTGTTAATTTGCATTTCAGCACGTAAGTCACCCACATGGCCGCGTGGCAAGGTGGCATAAAGGTCTTCAGTTACGCCCAGCTGAACTGTGTCACCAACACCCTTCCAAATTTTAGCGTTATTTAAAACTTGGTATTGTTCATAAAGGCGCGTTGTTTCAAAATATCTAAAACCATAGGTTAGAAGTTTTTGGCTTTCTTGCGCTCGCCCTTCATCGCTACGCGCACCCATAACGACCGAAATAAGGCGCATCCCTTCACGTTCGGCAGAAGCGGCTAAACAATAACCTGCATCGTCGGTATGGCCTGTTTTTAAGCCATCTACGGTGTTATCACGCCATAACAAGCGGTTACGGTTTGATTGGGTGATGTTGTTATAGGTAAATTCCCTTTCAGAGTAAATAGTGTAGTGCTCTGGGTAATCAAGAATTTTTACCCGTGAAAGAATGGCTAGGTCTCTGGCGCTTGAATAATGATTTTCTTCTGGTAAGCCGGTCGCATTTCTGAACTGGGTGTTTTTCATGCCCATAACGCGAGCATGTTGGTTCATTATGTCGGCAAAGCTTTCTTCACTGCCTGCTAGGTGTTCTGCCACAGCAACTGAAGCGTCATTACCCGATTGAATAATAACGCCGCGCAGTAGGTCACTAATTGAAACGTAGGTTCCCTCACGAATAAACATGCGTGAACCGGGGGTGCGCCAAGCTTTAACACTGATTCTAACTTGGTCGTCTAGTGCTACGTTGCCTTGCTTAAGTTCATACTCTAGCAGGTAGCTTGTCATCATTTTGGTTAAGCTAGCCGGTGGAATACGCTTGTCAGCATTGTGTTCAGTAATAATTTTACCGCTATGGGCATCAATTAAAATCCAAGCCGTTGCAGCTAACTGTGGCGCAGCTGGAATCATAACCTGCGCTTGGGTTGGCTGTATAAAAAGTGCGGTAAGTAATGTTAACGCACTAAAGAAAATGGATGTTTTTTTAAAGCTAGGAACAAGCATTAATAGTTAAACCTCTCTTTATAATTCCTTTTTACAAAACCCTAAATTAAGCAAAAGCTGAAAGCTTTTAGTTCTGTATCATTGCTTTTAGTTATGCACCATTAAGGGGCGGCCAAGGTCTGTTGCTTCAAGTTGTTGAATGGTGGTTTGCACTGAATGCCCTTGCAAGGGGCCCACTTGAACACGGTAAAGTGGGCTTTTGCCTTGTTCAGCCACTACTCTTACGGGTGCTTGCGTTAATTGGCTAACCCGATGTTGTAAGCGTTCGGCTGCTTGAGCATTACCTAAGGCGGCAACTTGCAGAAAAACATTACCTTGCGAAGAGTTAAACGCCAGCAAAGGCGGTTGTTGCTTGGCTTGCTGTGCTTGCCATTGTATTGGGTCAATGGCTTCTACCCTAACTCTGGCTGTGCCGGTTTTAATCATATCTAAGCGATAAGCTGCAGCGTAGGAAAGATCAATAATGCGATTACCTACAAAGGGACCACGGTCATTTACTCTAACAATGACTTGGCGATTATTGCTTAAGTTGGTCACTTTTACATAGGTCGGTAAGGGCAGACGCGTGTGTGCTGCGCTCATGGTATACATATCATACACCTCGCCATTTGAGGTTAGATGACCATGAAACTTATTACCATACCAAGAAGCTGTGCCTGTTTGGGTAAAGCCACTGCTGGAATTTAATACCCGATAGGTTTGCCCAAATACTACATAACTTGCAGCATTACCACCCCTGCTTTTAGGTTCTGGCTTTGGCACTGCATCGGCTATTTTTGAAACGTCGGGCGGGTTGGTTGGTAAGCTGTCAACCCTTTGGCTGTAACGCCCTTTACCAGAGCTGGTTATTTTATCTTGCAGGGTATAATTACTTTTACTGCCTTGATTATAGCTGCCATAAACACCCCCCTGCTTGCCAACAGAACAGCCTGCTAGCATAAGTAAAAGGAATAAAAAAACGGCCCAAGAGGCAAGGTTGCGTAAAGCTGGCATGGGTTATTTCCGCAAGGCTTCGGCCAGTTCATGAACTGCCAAAGCATACATACGACTATGGTTGTAGCGCGTTATAACATAAAAATTCTGCATTCCTAAAAGGTAAAACTCACCTTCAGTTAAAGCAAAAGCCATAGGAAGGGTTTTAAGGTCATTGGCTAGCTTGCTGTTCACTGGCACCACACCTGCCGCTTTAGCTTCTGCCATGCTGATTCTATTAAAACGGTTAAGGCGTAGTTCAGGTAGTTTTTCAGCACTTTTTAAGGTTTTAATTTTCTCTACTACCGGTTGGCCTTTTTGCCAGCCGTGGGCTACAAAATAATTGGCTACAGAACCGATAGCATCGACTGGATTAGTCCAAATATCGGCAAAACCATCACCGTCAAAGTCGACTGCAAAATCACGGTAGCTAGTAGGAATAAACTGTGGATAACCCATAGCACCAGCATAAGAACCCATAGGTAAACGAGGGTTTAAGTTTTCTTTATTCGTTAAATTTAAAAACTCAACCAGTTGGCTACGAAAGAATTTTGCTCTGGGTGGGTAGTCAAAGCTTAGCGTTGCTAAAGCGTCAATAACACGGTGACGGCCTTTGTTACCACCGTAATAAGTTTCCACGCCAATAATGGCGGTAATGATTTCTGCTGGTACACCGTATTTTTGTTCAGCACGCTTTAGAGCCTCGGCATAGTCGACCATAAACTTTTTGCCGCCATCAATACGCTGCTGGGTAATAAAGATTTTTTGGTATTCGTGCCAAACTAAAACGCGCTCGGCTGGGCGAGCAATTAATTCTAGAATATCATCCCGTTTATTAACGTCTTTAAATAAGCCCTCTAGGTGGGCGCGGTTCATTTTCTTTTCACGCACCATTTCATCAATGAATTCAGACACATCTTGACGTTGTGTAGGGTCATAGGTGTTGGCGAGTAATGGACTTAAGGGCAGTAAACAAATTGATACAAAAACTAAAATACGCAGAACCATTTTTCTTTACCTCTGAGGCCTACTTAACAATCATTTTTTTTTGGGTGTGTATCGACATAAGTATACCGAAACTAATCATAAGCGTTATGCTTGAAGTGCCACCATAGCTAACTAAAGGCAAGGGAACCCCCACTACCGGCAGCAAACCACTGACCATGCCTAGGTTAACAAACACATACACAAAAAAGGTTAAAATAATTGACGATGCTAATAAGCGGCTGAAAGTATCATCCACCGACAAGGCAATCAACATACCACGCCAAATAATTAGCATATACAAGGTTAATAATAGAACAACACCCACCAAACCAGCTTCTTCTGCTAAAACAGCAATAATAAAGTCGGTGTGCCTTTCAGGTAAAAATTCCAGCCTAGATTGGGTTCCTTCCAACCAACCCTTGCCATATAAACCACCTGAACCTATGGCTGTTTTAGATTGAATAATATTCCAGCCCGTGCCTAGTGGGTCGCGCTCGGGGTTTAAAAAAGTTTTTACACGGTTTTTTTGGTAATCATGCATGACCATCCATAAGGCAGGCAAAGCAGCTAAGGCTAGGCCAATAAATGAAGCAATTAAGCGCCAACTTAAACCGGCTAAAAACAACACAATTAACCCAGCACCTGCCACCAAAATGGATGTACCTAAATCGGGCTGAATGGCAATTAATAGGGTGGGTATTGCCATAATTAAAAAAGAAATAAGCAGGTTTTTCCAATTGGGCGGCAGATGACACCGTGATAAATAAGAAGCAAGCATTAAAGGCAGTGCCAGCTTCATCAGTTCAGAAGGCTGTATTCTAAAGCCACCCAAGGTTATCCACCTTTGTGCGCCCTTAGCATCAATGCCTAAAATTAATACTGCAACTAGGGTTAGTAAAGTGAAGGCATAGACAGCTGGCGCCCAACGCCGCATAAAGCGTGGGGTTATTTGTGCAACAGCAAACATAACAACCAAGGCTAACCCAAACCGACTGGCTTGGGTTAGTGTGGTGTCAAGGTTTCCACCCGTAGCACTGTATAAAATAACCAGACCACTACCCATTAAAATAAGTAAAAATAAGACTAGCCAACCGTCTAGGTGAATGCGGGTTAAAAAACCTTCTTTACGCCGTAAGTCACGATGCGCGCCGGGTAGGCTCCACAAAAAATCACGGGGCAAGGTTAATCTCCTTCAAAGCAAGGCGCTCTGGGGTAAGGTAAAAATCTAAAATTTCTCTTGCAAGGGGGGCGGCTACTTGGCTGCCACCACCAGAGTGTTCCACAAGGATTGCTAAGGCAATTTGCGGGTTTTCTACGGGTGCAAAACCAATAAAAACAGCATGGTCTCTTAGGTGTTCAGGTAACTCATCTGTATTTCTATTGGTTTCCTGACTTAAGGTATAAACTTGCGATGTACCTGTTTTCCCTGCAATTTTGTAGTTGGCTCCCCGCCCTGAAAAACGTGCTGTTCCTTCACTGCCATGCATTACCTGCGTCATGGCTTCAAAAATATAATCCCAGTTTTCAGTGTCTTTCAATTCAATATTAGGCTTGTTTTTTTCTTGGGTATTTTTTTCTTGGGTATTTTTTTCAGCCAATAAGCCAAGCTGTGGGTTGGTGCTGGCTAGTAATCGAGGCGCTATCCATTTGCCTCTATTGGCAAGTGCTGCTGTGGCTGTTGCTAGTTGTAAGGGGGTGGTTAGCCAATAGCCTTGGCCTATGCCGGTGCTGAGTGTTTCACCTGGAAACCAAGGTTGTTTATAGGCTATTTTTTTCCATTCACGGTTAGGCATTAAACCATCACGCGCACTGTTTACATCAAGTGCAGTGCTTTCACCAAAACCAAAACGCCGCATAAATGAAGACATTTCATCTATGCCTAGGTTATAGGCTAGGTTGTAAAAAAAGGTGTTATTGGAAACCTCAATTGAACGCGCCAGATTAACTAGGCCGTGGCCTGAACGCCGCCAGTTACGGTAAAGGCGATCATCATTAGGCAGCTGGTAATAACCCCTGTCCATAAGTTCATATTCGCGTGTGACTACATTATTTTCCAGCGCAGCAAGACCCAGCATAGGTTTAATGGTTGAACCGGGTGCATATTGACCACGGCTGGCGCGGTCAAATAAGGGTAGGTTAGGGTCTCTACGCAGGCTGTTGAAATCAGTGGAATCTAACATGCCAATGAAGACGTTAGGGTCGTAACCCGGTGAGCTAACTAGGGCTAAAATGCCACCAGTTTTAGGTTCAATAGCCACCACAGCAGCACGGCGGTTTCCAAGTATTTTATAAATAACCTGCTGTAATTGCGCGTCTAGGTGTAGGGTTAAATCTGTGCCTGGAATGGGGCGTTCAGATTCAACCACTTTAATTACGCGACCACGGGCATTGGTTTCAACTTTACGGTAACCCACCTGACCATGCAGCTGGTCTTCATAAAAACGTTCCACCCCTGTTTTACCTAAATAGTGAGTGCCGCTGTAAGCACGTTTATCTAGGGTAACCATGTCTTCTTCGCTAATTCGCCCCACGTAACCTAAGGCATGAGACAAGGCTTCACCACCGGGGTAATTGCGTAACAGCTGCGCCGAAATATCAATGCCGGGTAATAGGTGGCGATTAACTGCAATTCTAGCAATTTGCTCTTCAGTAAGCTGATCAACCAACAAAGCAGGTTCAAAAGGGCGGCGGCGCTGAAAACTGCGTTCGCTTAAGGTAGTTTGACAGGCTTCATCAAGTTCTAGCAGCATACAAACCCGTGCCACCACCTGTTCAACATCGCTGGTTAACTCACGGGTTAGGGTTAGGCTATGACTGGGAAGATTGTCGGCTAATAATTGCCCTTGGCGGTCATAAATTAAGCCGCGGGTGGGCGGTATGGCTTCCACACTGGTACGGTTGCGTTCTGAACGTAGGGTGTAAAGGTCGTATTGGAAAACCTGTAAATAGGCCATGCGCCCAACCAATACCAGCATTAATACCACAACAAAAAAAAGCAGCAAGCGTCCACGAAATAGAAAAATGCGGCTTTCTTTTTCTGAGTCTTTAATCTGGCGTCTAAACTTGGTCATGGTTACTCAACGGTGATACTCAACGGTGATAGGGATGACCAGAAAGTAGTGTCCAAGCACGGTACAGCTGTTCTGCAAGCAGCACTCTAACCAAAGGGTGGGGTAAGGTTAGGGCAGAAAGCGACCAGCGTTGTTCTGCTAGTTGCAAACAAGCATCGGAAAGGCCGTCTGGCCCACCAATAAGCAAGGCTAGGTCGCGTCCTTCCATCCGCCAAGCTTCAGCTTCTTTTGCTAGTTGTTCACTGCTCCACGACTTACCTTGCACATCTAAGGCAATCACTTTTTCTTTACTGTTTTTTAAACGTGCAATAACGGCGTCCGATTCTTGCTGCATGGCTTTTTTTAAATCACTGCCGGGTCGTCTTGCCCCAAGCGGAATTTCTTCAAATTCTACTTTAAAGTCGTGGGGTAGGCGTTTGGTATACTCGGCCACCCCCTGCTCTACCCAAGCGGGCATTTTTTGCCCTACAGCTAAAATTCGTATTTTCAAAGCTTAAGCCTAGTAACTAATAGCAGTGGTAGGTGTGGCGAACTCTGTCCAGAGTTTTTCTAAGTCATAGAGTTCACGTACTTGAGGTTGCATTATGTGTACTAAAATATCGCCTAGGTCAACCAACACCCATTCACCTGCATCTAAGCCTTCAACGCTTAAAGGTTCCATACCCTGCTTTTTTACTTCGTCTTGTACGTTGCGTGCTAAGGCCATAACCTGCCGTGATGAAGTACCACTGGCAATAATCATGTAATCAGTAACGCTGGTTCTACCTTTTACATCTAAAATGGTGATGTTTTGTGCTTTTAGGTCTTCTAAAGCTTCAACTACTAGGGGTTTCAATTTATCTATGTCCATTTCTACTCCGAAATTAAATTAAATAACTGCTGGGTGCTTGCTGCTGGTAATGCTTTTTTTACAAGGCTTAATTTGACTTATAAAGCCCTTCTGTACTTATAAAGTTTAGAACTGTGTCTGGTAATAGGTAACGTGCTGATAAGTTACTAGCTAAAAGTTTACGAATATGGGTTGCCGAAATTTCAAGGCCGCTAGGCAAGCTTAAACGTAAAATTTGACCAGCAGGACTGGCGCTTAAAGCCTCACCTGCTGGCAGTTGATGTTCTTTTAAAAGCTGCAAAACCTGGTCTGATCCTTGATGCATCTGCCCTGGTCGTGTTAATACAATTAAATGTGCCAACTCAAGCAAGCGTTCACGCCGCGACCAATTCGGTAGGCCAAGAAATGCATCCCAGCCTAACACCATAGCCAAGGGCTGTTGCCAGCCATAGTCTTGCCGTAAACTTTCTAACGTGTCAACCGACCAAGAAGGCCCAGCCCTTTGCAGTTCACGCTTGTCTGCAAACAGCTGTGCTTCATTGGTTATTGCTAAACGCAGCATGGCTAAACGCTGTTCTGCAGTTGCGTTTGGTTCACCACGGTGGGCAGGTAGCTGGCAAGGAATTAAATGTACTTTATGCACAGGCAATACTTGTGTCAGTTCTAAAGCACTGCGTAGATGCCCATAATGAACCGGATCAAAAGTACCGCCGAACATTAACACTAAAGAAGGTATTTTGGCATCTTTAGTCACGAATTTGACCATCGCCTAACACTAGGTATTTCTGTGATGTTAAGCCATTCAAGCCTACCGGCCCTCTGGCATGAATTTTATCAGTAGAAATGCCCACTTCTGCACCTAAGCCATATTCAAAACCGTCTGCAAAGCGTGTTGAAGCATTAACCATGACTGAACTTGAATCAACCACGGCTATAAAGCGTCGGGCGCGAGTGTAGTTTTCAGTAACAATTGCGTCGGTATGGTGTGACCCATAGGTATTAATATGGTTCATGGCTTCGTCTAGTGAATCGACTAACTTAATTGCCAAAATGGGTGCTAAGTATTCTGCTGTCCAGTCTGAATCAATGGCTGCTAACATGCTTGGCACTAACACTCTGGCCCGCGCACAACCACGCAGCTCAACGCCTTTTTCTTTATAAGCTTCTGCTAAGGTGGGCAGTAAACTGGCAGCTTGTGATTCGTGAACCAGTAAGGTTTCCATGGTGTTGCAAGTGCCATAACGGTGGGTTTTAGCATTAATAGCAATGGCTAACGATTTTTCTCTGTCGGCGTAACGGTCAAGGTAAACATGGCAAACACCGTCTAAATGTTTAATAACAGGAATTTTAGCGTCAGCGGTAATGCGTTCAATTAAGCCTTTACCGCCGCGAGGCACTAATACATCAATGTATTCGCTTAGGATAATCATTTCTGCAACGACTTCGCGGTCAATGGTTTCAACCACTTGCACTGAGGTTTCAGGTAAACCAGCCACTTTTAAACCCTGCATTAAACATTGGGCTATGGCTTGGTTGGAACGTATGGCTTCAGAACCACCGCGCAAGATTGCAGCGTTACCGGCTTTTAAGCACAGGCTAGCAGCTTCAACTGTAACGTTAGGGCGAGATTCGTAAATGATGCCAACCACACCTAAAGGAACGCGCATTTTGCCCACTTGAATACCGCTGGGGCGATAGCTCATGTCGGTAATTTCACCGACTGGGTCGGGCAGGGCGGCAACTTGGCGCAAACCTTCAATCATGGCATCAATGCGTTCAGTATTAAGTTCTAAGCGGTCTAATAACGCAGCATCTAACTGGCGTGCTGCACCCGCTTTCATGTCTTCATTGTTAGCCGCTAAAAGTTCAGCGCGTTGATTATCTAAAGCTTCAGCCGTTGCTAATAAGGCAGCGTTTTTTACTTCTGTTGCTGCCTGAGCCAAAAGCCGTGAAGCATCTCTTGCTTGCTTACCTAAGGATTGCATGTACTCAGCGATATTCATTTTTATGCTCTTCTTTTTTATATTAGACTAGTAGTTTTATTACATTATACGCAAGCTAAAGACGTTACCCTAGTCCTAGAATGGATTCACCCTATTTCCTAATTAGGTAACATTGAGTTACAATGATTTTGCCAGGGGATGGTCAGGTCAGTCGGAGTGACGCTTACTTAAGTGTAAGAGGCCGGGTACGCCGCTTTACGGCGCAAGATATTAACTTAAGGTTTTACCAAGTTATGGGACTATTCGAGTCCATACGTACGCTTACATGGTGTCAGCTACTTGCATGCTGCTTGTTTGCATTGCTGTTTAGTTGGTACAGCTTCCAAGGCGACTTCTTAATTGCTTTGGTCTATTTCAGTGGTTTTTTGGTAACCAGCTTATTGTTTGCCAGCGATCAAAACTGGTCTAAAAAAATCTACTCTATTTCAAGCCAAGTTGTTTTTACCGTTTATACTCTTGCTTCCTTGCTACTTATTTTACTGATTGATCAGCAAGATTTTTCATTGCATTTAAGCCTACTTCTAGTTTACCCCCTACTAGCCTTGTCTTTATTGCCTTTTATAAGGGCAGTATTTTTTATAGTAGTTTTTTCTGTTGCTGTTAATTTGTTACTTATGCTGCAATTAGAAGGCGCTTTTCGTGCAATTTATTTAACTACTTTTTGGTTGGTTACTTTACTAACAACCTTGCATCGCCTTGCCCACATTAATTACCGTGAAAAGTTAAAAAAGCAGCTTAATCACGACGTTAAAACACAGCTTTTAAACAAAAATCAGTTTCTATTTGATCTGCATAAAGAGCAAGAAAGAGCGCAGCGTGAAGCAATTTCTTTGGGTATTATTTATATCGTTAATGAAAAAAACTTTGATTTACGCACCGCTAAAGAAGTAGCCAGTTATTTTGCTGCTTATGAAGGTATCTACTCTTTAGAAAAAAATAAGCTAGTGGCTCTATTGCCTTTAGCCAAGGTTAAAGAACTAAAAGAAAAAGAAGACCAGCTAGCTAAAGCCTTACCTAGCTTAAGTTTTGAATCGCAGTTAATTACAGAAGAAAGCCTTACCCTAGGTAACTTACCTACTGCTGCTAAAAAGCTTGAGGCAAAACTATGAAGGGTAATGTAGGTTACAAAACCAACCAAGCTGCGGCAATTATTTACTTGTCTTTAGGTATTGGCTTGGCTGTTTTAGCAACGCATTTTTATTTATCAAGCTATTACCAAGCAATTGTCATTCCAACCCTCTTAACCCCCATTTTTTTTGGGCTGGCCTTGTGGCGTTGGCAAACCGCTAACCAATTAAAAAATGACCCTGCTGCCTTATTAGCTTTATTTATACTGGGTGTTTTTTTATTATTTCAGCCTGAAACATTAAGTGATATTACTCAATGGCATTGGGTTGGCCTTTGTTATCCTTTATTGGCTTTTTATCTTTTACCCACTTCTGCTTCCTTAGCTTTTAGTTTGTTGCTTTTGGCTGGTTTACTTAACTTAAGGCTTTACAGCCAAACTATTGAGCAGAATATTGTTTTTTCTGGTTATTTTTTATTAATAATTTTTATAGCTTGGTGTTATGTTATTCGCAGTAAAATTGAAATTAAAAAACTTGAAAACCTTATAGGTATAGATAAAGAAACGGGTTTTTTTAATACTCGCCACTTAAATGAGCGTTTAAATGCTGAGGTTAGCCGAGCCAGATTAACCAAAAAGCCTTTATCTTTACTCTTGGTAGAGCTGCATCAATACCCAGCAATACAGCAAGAACTAGGGAAGCGACTAGCTAGAAACTTTATTCGTGAAGCCAGTAGTGTGTGTCGAAACAATTGCCGTATAGGTGATGAAGCCTACCGTTATGATAATCAAGCCCTATTAATTTTAATGCCTAATACCACCATTAATGGCTCTTTAGTATTAAGAACTAGGCTTTATCAGAATTTACTACAAGAACTAGCCTGTGACATTGGCCCGCTAGACACCAGTATAACGCCACTTGAACTACACGCGGGTGAACAGGTGGCTGAATTGCAAGCTCGCCTATTAAGCAGCTGCTACCATTCGCTTAGCGAGCGTGTTGTCGATAATTTAGACAATTAATGTAAGGTAGTTAGTTTAACTCGCCCCATTTTGCTACCAGTTGCTGATCTAACCCTAGATGATCCATCACTCTGGCAACCACAAAATCAATTAAATCTTCGACACTTTTAGGCTGGTGATAAAATCCTGGGCTAGCAGGCATAATAACCGCACCCATTTGGGCTAGTTTCAGCATGTGTTCTAGGTGAACTTGGTGCAGCGGCATTTCACGGGTCACTAGAATTAACTGGCGGCGTTCTTTTAGCGCCACATCGCCTGCCCGTTCAATTAAATTATTGCTAGCACCGGCTGCTAAAGCAGAAAGCGTGCCGCCTGAACAAGGACAAACCACCATGCTAGAAGCCGCACCAGAGCCTGAAGCCGCTGGCGCAAACCAATCTTCACGGCCATAGGCTGTAACTTTTCCAGCAAGATGAGCATAGCGTTCATTAAGCTGCTGGGTTAGCTTTTCCGCATTGGCTGGTAGTTTTTCAGGCGTTTCAACTTCTATGACTAGGTGGGCTGCTTTGGAAATAAGCAAATCAACCGCACAGTTTTTTGCAAGTAGGCACTCTAATAAACGTAGGCCATATTGCACGCCCGTTGCGCCGGTAATGGCTAGGGTGACTCTTTTTTGCGGGTTAGTTTGTTGGCCTTCTTGTTGCTTGCTTGTGCTCATTCTTCTGCTGCCCTAGTTGTTAATGCCTGCATAATTTCTTGGTGTAAACCACCAAAGCTGCCATTGCTCATAATAACGACCCAATCATTGGGTTTTACTTCGGCAAGCAAGGCCGCTTTAAGTTCGGCTAACTCAGTAAAAGATTGGCCTAGGTTTAATTCGCTAGGTGACCAGCTCATTTTTGGTGATTGATACCAAAAAACGGCATCGGCCTGTGCAACGCTGGCAGGCAAGGCTGCACGTAAAGTACCCAGCTGCATTGTGTTTGAACGGGGTTCAATAACAGCAATTAAGCGCCCTTTGCAAACAGGGCGTGCGCCCTCTAAGGTAGTTGCTATGGCCGTGGGGTGGTGAGCAAAATCATCGTAAACCCTTACACCTGCCACTTCACCTAATAATTCCATGCGGCGTTTAACACTTAAAAAGTCATTCAATGCGCCAACGGCTTGGCTGGGTTGAACGCCCACGTGCCTTGCAGCAGCAATGGCTGCTAAAGCGTTGTTAATGTTGTGTTCGCCGGTAAGCGTCCAATTCACTTCACCTAGGCATTCACCCTTTAAGTAAACTTCAAAGCGTGACCCTGCCGCATCCTTCTTTACTGCCTGCCAATCAGCACTGCTTTTGCCTAGGGTTTCACTTTCGCTCCAACAGCCTTGGTTAATAACGCTATTAAGTGCCGCATCTGCCGCTGGGTAAATAACTCGGCCATTGGCGGGTAATAAACGCATAAGGTGGTGAAATTGGGTTTGAATGGCGGCAAGGTTAGGGAAAATATCGGCATGGTCAAATTCAAGGTTATTAAGCACTAAGGTACGGGGTGCATAATGAACAAATTTAGACCGCTTATCAAAAAAAGCCGTGTCATATTCATCAGCTTCAATAACAAAGAAAATAGAACTACCCAGCCTTGCTGGCACGCCAAAATTGGCTGGCACACCGCCAATTAAAAACCCCGGAGCCATATCAGCATCCTCTAGTATCCAAGCCAACATGCTGGCGGTGGTGGTTTTTCCGTGAGTGCCAGCCACGGCTAACACCCAGCGTTGCGCTTGGTCTTCTTGGCCACGCAATAAGTTGTCGTGCAGCCATTGGGGGCCAGAAGTGTAGGCTAGGCTTGAATTTAACAGGGCTTCTACGCACGGCAGGCCACGGCGCATCACATTGCCAACTATCACTAAATCAGGTTTAAAATCGGCTGGGTTGTAATCAAAGCCTTCGTGTAGATGAATGCCAGCAGCCAGCAGTTGGTCGCTCATGGGTGGGTAAACCTGCTGGTCGGAACCGCTGACGCTATGCCCCATTTCGCTGGCTAAAATTGCTAAAGAACCCATAAAAGTGCCACAAATACCTAAAAAGTGCAGGTGCATAGTTAAACTCATTTTGCCCAGTTGAAAGGCAAGAAGTTTACCACCGCTTAGGCTAAAAGGGTGCTTTCTAGTGCAAGTGATTAGGCATAGGTGCATTAGTTCCGGTAGAATAGCGGCAATTTTATAACCATTATTATTAACCGAGCAGGAGCTTTTCTAACGATGAGCAAGCAAAACGCTTTTTACGCCCAGTCTGGTGGCGTAACAGCTGTAATTAACGCAAGTGCATGTGGTGTTATTCAAACTGCACGCCAGCATAGCGATTCCATTGGCACTGTTTACGCTGGTCGTAACGGTATTCTTGGCGCTTTAACGGAAGAGCTGATTGATACTGCCGCCTTGTCTAATGAAACCGTTGCTGCTTTGCGTCATACCCCCGGTGGTGCTTTTGGTTCTTGCCGTTACAAGCTGAAAGATGTGGAAACACACCGTGCTCAATATGAGCGTTTAATTGCAGTATTTAAAGCACACAATATTGGTTATTTCTTTTATAACGGTGGTAATGATTCCGCTGATACTTGCTTAAAAATTGCTCAGCTAGCTGAATCCATTGGCTACCCACTAAAAGCAATTCACATTCCCAAAACAGTTGATAACGACCTACCCATTACCGATAACTGCCCAGGTTTTGGTTCAGTTGCTAAATACATAGCCGTTTCTACTAAAGAAGCAGCGATGGACATTCAATCCATGAGCGCCACTTCAACCAAGGTTTTTATTCTTGAAGTGATGGGTCGCCATGCGGGTTGGATAGCTGGCGCTGGTGGTTTGGCAGGTGAAGGTGAAGGTTCTGCGCCACATTTAATTATCTTCCCTGAAATTGCTTTTGACCGTGGCACAGTTATGGCGCGTATTGATGATTGCGTTAAAAAATACGGCTACTGCGTTATTGTGGTTTCAGAAGGCGCACGTTATTCCGACGGCAGCTTTTTAGCCGATGCCGGCACTACCGACGCTTTTGGCCACAAGCAATTAGGCGGCGTTGCGCCTTCTTTGGCCGGTATGGTGAAACAGGATTTGGGTTATAAATACCACTGGGCAGTGGCAGATTACCTCCAGCGTTCAGCCCGTCACCTAGCTTCTGCAACCGATGTTCAGCAAGCTTATGCCGTGGGTAAAGCGGCGGTTGAATTTGCCCTAGCCGGTAAAACTTCGGTTATGCCTGCCATTATTCGCACCAGCGAAAGCCCTTATGCTTGGGAAATTGGTGAAGCGCCCTTGTCTGAAATTGCCAATGCTGAAAAGTTTATGCCGCGTGATTACATTACGCCCGATGGTTTTGGCATTAGTGAGCTTGGCCGTAAATACTTTATTCCACTGATTCAAGGCGAAGATTACCCTCCTTACAAAGACGGTATGCCTGATTATGTTCAGTTACAGCATAAGCTTGTGGAAAAGAAGTTGGGTGATTTTGAACCCTAGGTTATAGAAAAAAGTAACACCTTAAGAAAAGCAAAAGGCCGCTAAATTAATTTAACGGCCTTTTTTTTACGATTTTTTTATTAAGGTTTTGTTGTTGGTAAGCTTTCTAGCACCACAAAGGCTAAAGCCATTTCTTTTTCGTCGGTAATGGAAAGGTGAATGTTGGTAACGCCCTTGGCGGTGGCAAGTTCTGCTGCTTTACCGCTTAGCTGCATGACAGGTTTACCTAGTGCATCATTACTGACTTCCATGTCTTGCCAGCTTAGACCGTGCCGCAAACCAGTACCTAAGGCTTTCAGTAATGCTTCTTTGGCAGCAAAACGCTTGGCTAAAAATGCAGGTTTACTTGCCGCTTGTTGCATGGCAGCTTGTTCATTAGCAGTTAGTAGGCGGCGTGTAATGGCTGTGGCTCGCCTTTCTAAAATAGCCGCAAAGCGTTCTATTTTTGCAAGGTCGGTACCAATTCCAACCAACATTAGTCGCGAAAGTTAATGTATTGCAAGGGCATTTCTAAGTCGGCACCCCGCAATAACGCCATCACTTCTTGTAGGTCGTCACGCTTTTTACCTGTAACACGCACTTGTTCGCCTTGAATTTGTGCTTGCACTTTTAACTTGGCGTCTTTAATCATTTTAACAATTTTTTTAGCCAGTTCAGTTTCTATGCCTTCACGCAATTTAACCGGCATCCGTGCTGTTTTATTGGCTTCTTCTACCTTGCCTTCTTCCATGCAGGCAGCGTCTATGCCTTTACGAATTAGCTCGGCTTGTAGAATTTCTAACATCTGTGTTACTTGAAATTCTGCTTCGGCATGAAGAACAACTTCATTTTTATTGGTGAGTTCAAAGCGTGCATTTACGCCTTTAAAATCAAAGCGGTTACCAACCAAGCGGTTAGCTTGATCAACAGCGTTGGTAACTTGGTGTTTGTCTAATTCTGAAACCACATCAAAGGATGGCATAACAGCTCCTATAACTAAAACAGTATAATTATGGCGGCTAGTATAACCCTAGTCGGCACAAAGCTGATAACTTGTTGCAGCTTGCAAGGCTGGGTATTAAGGTAGCGCCTTAAGTTTTTGGAGTGATTATGTTAGAGCGCAGTTGGTATGTTATTCAGTGTAAAGCTAAGGAATCTTTTCGGGCGGCTGAAAACTTACAAAATCAGGGGTTTGAAGTTTTTCATCCAGTAATTGAGGTTGAAAAGCTGCGTACTGGTAAAATTCAATGTGTACTAGAGCCACTCTTTCCTTATTATTTATTCATTCAATTAAGCGATGTGGCAGACAATTGGCGGCCGATTCGTTCAACCCGTGGGGTGTTAAAACTGCTGGCTTTTGGCTGTTCGCCAGTAAAAATTCCTACCCGTTTAATAGCCCAGTTAAAACAGCGTATTCAACCAACACCTGAAAAGCTGTTTAAAGTCGGTGATCAGGTGCTGATTGATGAAGGCCCTTTTAAAGGCTTAAAAGCCATTTTTGCCAGTCAGCAGGGCGATGAAAGGGTTATTTTACTTCTAAACTTACTGCAACAGCAGCAGCGAATAGAAATTGCTAGTCAGAGTGTTCGGCCTCTTTAACTGCCTCGTATAAAGCTTGGTGAACTGGAAGGTTCAGTTTAAGTACTTTAGCTGCTTTTAATAGGCTACCAGTAATGTAGTCTATTTCAGTTTTTTTACCTGCATCCATGTCTTGCAGCATGGAAGAGCGGTTGGCCGCAGTAGATAAAATAACCTGTTCCACCCGATACAAGAGCCCGCCTTCAGGTTCGGCAATGCCTAGCCGTTTAAATACCTGTAAGAGTTCTGCACACAGGGCGTCGACTTGCGGTTTATATTCGCGACTGGCTAAAGCACCATTTTCAACACGATTTACTGCAGTTAGGGGGTTAATAACTGAATTAATAGCCAGTTTGTGCCATAAAACAGGGCGTATTGGTTCGGTGACTTCGGCGGTTAAACCGGCAATGGTTAAACGGCTTACCCAACGCGCTGCTGCATCTTTACTTGGTCCGCTCCAACGCCCTAGTTGGGTTACGCCCTTGCCAGCATGTACCACTGCGCCGGCTTTTTCTAAGTAAGCACCTTCGGTTACGCTTGCCGCCAACAGGGTTTGGTTGAGGGTAAGTAAGTTGGCTACTTCGGCTTGGCTGCCCAGACCATTTTGCAGCATTAAAATTTCTGCATTATCGGCTAGCTGGTCTTGCCATTTACTTAAAGCCGCCGCCGCCTGCCCTGCTTTGGTGGCCAGAATAAGCTGATAAATGGGTGTTTCAGCACTGGGTTCACTGCGAACCCTAACAAACACCCGCTTGGCTAAAGCGGCTTCACCTTCACGCAAAGTAATGCCTAGCCCTAGTGAGTTGGTTTGGCTGTGTTTCACAAGTAAAGTAACGGTTTTGCCTGTTCGGGCAAGGCGTGAGGCATAGAGTAGCCCTAATGACCCAGCACCTAGAACATAGATAACTTGTTCCATATTTAACCTAACTCCTGCCTTGCTTTAATTAAGGCTCGATACCATTCACGCTTAGGCGCTACCACTAAGGGTGGGCGTAAACTTAAAAAACTTACAGGGCTGTTAACCGTGCTTGCTTCATAATTGGAAAGCATTTCTAACATTTGTAACCTTGCACCGTAAGCATCAATTAAAAAATCACGGGCTTCTTCGGTTAAATCAACACGGTAGTGTTTAACCAAAGCCACTGCTAATCTTTCCGCAGCATGGCTCATGTCTTGTTGCACTTCGCTGGCCATTGCTGAACCTAAGGCGGCTTTTTCAGCTGCGCTCATGTCGGGTTCCAAGCCACCTAAATAGGTGGCGTTAGTTGCATTCAAGCCGCGCTGAATTTCAGGGCGAGACAGCTGAATGTGTGGCTCTAAAGCCAAGGCCACTTCAACGGCGAGTTGGCGCGCGCCTTCTAGGGTTAAGGGTCTTGAACGGCCATCGTGACGGGTAAAAAAACGCCGCCCTCGCTTTTCTAGCTGTTCGCCGTGTAAATAGGCGACTAGGCGCTGACAAACGGCAATTTTTTGTTCATCGGCCAGTGAAACAATGCGTTCAATAATGCGTAAACCGCTGCGGCCAGGGCCTAATCTAAGTTGGTTAGCTTCGTCACCAAAGTGTGCCACTAGTTTATTCCAGCTTTCCGAGGCATCAATTAAGGTGGCATGGGCGCGACCTAATTGTTGGTAACCCTGCCGTGAGGCCTTGTATAAAACTAAAGATTTAGATAAAACTTGCACTTTATTACGCAATTCAGTGGTGTTTTCTAGCTTTCCTTGGCTTGATAATTCAACCAAGGTTAATACATCGGCAGCGATTTGATCTAAGATTTTTTCAATGTTGCCAATTAACTCGTGAGCCGAGCAGCCATAGGGGAGTTGTTCGTGAATGGCTTCATCGGTTTCAACTAAAAAACCGGCCAAGGCACGAATACGGTTACTGCCGCTGGCTTGGGTTATGCGGTAATGGCTGCGTTTTGTTTCTAGGTCGTCTAAGGCTCTGGCTAGTTTCCACTTGCCTGAATAGCTAAAAATCAACATAGGAATTTCGCGGCCATTGACCAGCTCAAAGGCTAGAATTAGCATTTCTTCCACGTCTTGCAAAGTCATTAACAGCAGGTTGTCTTCTTCAATTGCCGCTAATACTCTTTCTATAAAGTATTCATCCCTTGGCACGCCTTTTTCTAGCTGTGGTGCTTCGCCACTAAAACGTTCTCTTAATACGCTCGCTGCTTCTGGTGAGGCTTCGTTAAGCCACTGTAAGGCGGTTTCTATGCGTTCTCTGTGTTGGCGGTTAAGGTCGCGAACACGAGAATACAAACCTGCACGGCGATAAGTTTCTATGCGTCCTAAAATTTTTGCCAGCTCACTGTCGCCGGTTAATTCTTGGGCTGCAAAGGCTACGCCATCAGGGGTTAGTTCAACTCTTCGTAACAGCTGTAAAGCGGCTTCACGGGGGCGCACTTCTTCTTCATGGCTGCCAACAATTAAATCGCGTACTGCTAGAATCAAATCGGCCAGCTTGTCGATAACTTCGCTTACATCTTGCTGTGCTTGTTCTGCCACATGGCCACGGGTCATGTCATAAACTACTTTGGCAAAAAAAGCGATTAAACCTGACAAGACGGTAAAGGTGAAGAAATATAAGAGTGTTTGTACTGGTGGAACCTTGCCATAGGCTAAATAAAAACCACCCAGTAAACCCAGCATAGTTACTGGGCCTGCTGTCCACATAATGCCAAGAATAGTACGTGTCCAGTGAATTTTGTGTACTACTTGGCTAATACGTTCTATCTGCTCATTACCTTCACGTTCAAGTGACACTCTTGCTCTTAAATCACTTAGGTCATTTTTTTTACGTGAACGGAATAGCCGGTTGATCATGGATTAACCACTCCATTTTCTTTTTTTGCAGGCTTGATACCTTGGGGAAGGGTGATGGGAAATCTTCGCATAATAACCCATAAGAGTGGCAAACCAGCTAGGGCAATAAAGGCAGTTAAAATAAAGAACTTAGCCCAATCGCCGTCTAGTTTATCTACCATCCAGCCACTTGAAGCCGATAACCAAATTCTAGCCAAATTACCCAAAGAAGCTAAAAGCGCATATTGGGTGGCAGTATAGGCAGAGTTGCAGAGGCTTGAAAGGTAGGCAACAAAGGCCACAGTAACTAGGCCGGTAGTGAAATTATCGGCCACTAGAGCCACCACAAACACAGCATAAGATTGGCCTGAAGCGGCAAGCCAAGCATAGGTTAGGTTAGTGGTTGCGGTGGCCAAACCAGAAATAAACAGGGCTTTTAGCAAGCCAACCCGCGCAACAAGCAAGCCACCTAAAAGAATGCCAACAATGTTGCCACCAAAACCATAAAGCTTTGAGACTTCGGCAATTTCAAGTAAAGAAAAGCCCAGTTCACGGTAAAAAACCCCCGACATGCGCCCAAGTAAAGCATCGCCAAGTTTAAAAATAAAAATAAAAGCTAAAATCCACAGCCAGCCTTTACGGCGAGTAAATTCTGCAAAAGGGGCTAAAAAGCTAACATAAATCCAGCCCATAGCTTGGCGAAAATGTTTGGGTAATTCTTTAAAGCCTTCTAAGTGGTTTAGCACCCGTGACTCTTCTGCCAGTGTTGCCGCTGAAACGACGGGCTTGGGTTCAGGGCTGGCTAAAACGGCGAGCATTCCAATAAAAATGCCTGCTGCTAATACTAGGTAGGCGGTATTCCAGCCATAATATTCGGCTAGGTATAAACCACCAGCAGCACCAACTAAAGTTCCGCCTAAATGCCAGCCCCAAATGGCTGCCGCAGAACCTGCACCGTATAAATGTGGTTCTAGCAGTTCAATGCGATAAGCATCAATTACTATGTCTTGGGTGGCCGACATAAAAGTGACAAACAGCACCGCTAAAGCAACCAGTGGCAGGTTTTCTGTTGGATTGGTTAGCGACAGCAATACTATGGCTAGAATTAATAAGCTTTGGGTGAATAAAGCCCAGCCTCGCCTGCGCCCAAAACGAGCCGAAAGCCAAGGTAGCCTTAGCCTATCAACCAAAGGCGCCCATAAAAAATTAATGGCATAGGGCGTGGCTGCCAAAGCAAATAAGCCAATATCGGTACGGCTTACCCCTAAGTCGCGCAGCCAAATAGACAGGTTAGAAAAAACCAAAGGCGCAGGTAAGCCGCTAGAAAAACCCAGCATTAAAAGGGTTAACATGCGCCTATCACGGTAAGGCGCAAAAATGTTAGTTAACCGCTGTAACAGCAAGGTTAAATTGGCTTGGCCTAGCATGAAGCCCGAGTCGTCAGCATAATTGCTTTCATTTCTTTTATGGCCTCGGTTAAGCCAGTAAACACGGCACGGGCAATAATGGCGTGGCCAATATTCAGCTCGTTAATGCCTGGAATGGCGGCGATGGCTTGAACGTTGTGGTAGTGCAAACCATGCCCAGCATTGACAATTAAGCCTTTACTAAGCGCATAGGCCGTGCCTTCTTGAATGCGTTTAAGCTCTTTTGCAACCTGTTCAGCTTCTTTGGCTTCTGCATAAGCACCCGTGTGTAATTCAATGGCAGGCGCGCCGGCTGCAACAGCCGCATCTATTTGTTTAAAATCGGCATCAATAAACAAAGATACTTCACTGCCTACTGCTGCTAGGCGTTGGCAAGCGGCAGTAATTTTTTCTAGCTGCCCAGCCACGTCTAAACCGCCTTCAGTGGTGAGTTCTTCACGGCGTTCAGGCACTAGGCAAACGTGTTCTGCTTGTAGTTTTTCTGCATAGTCCAGCATAAATTCAGTGACGGCCATTTCAAAGTTCATGGGTGTGTGCATCACTTGTTTAATTAGTTCTATGTCCCTTTCTTGAATGTGGCGGCGGTCTTCACGCAGGTGCAAAGTAATGCCATCTGCACCGGCTTGTTCTGCTAGTTGGGCTGCTAAAACAGGGTCTGGGTAACGCGTACCCCTTGCTTGGCGCAGGGTAGCAATGTGGTCAATGTTCACACCAAGTAATAAACGCTGATTCATTTTAAGCTCCATAGTTTTAAGGTCTATAGTTTTAAGCTTCGACTTTAAGTGATTTTATTGAAACGGCTTTATTCAAGCAAAGCTGGTTGTAGATTAGGTTTTTTCATTTTTAAAAAAAGCGTGCGACTGTGTAAAGGTTTTGATCCTAACAAGGGCCTTAAAAGTTGGCGGGTTAATCTTTTAGCTAGCTGCCGTGTTTGCTTGTCTCGCCAATCATCATCGGCTATTGCCAACAAATTTGCACCGCTATAAACCTGAGCGTTAGGTTCTGCTAGGCCTTGCATGGCTAAAAAACCTTGTTCTGGCAGCCAGCGATACAAGCTTTGAGCGATAAGAGGCTGGCCTTGCGTATCTGTAAAGACTAGAGGGTAACCTAGGTGTTCTAGCAGGCTTAATTCAAAACGACGCAAAGCCGGTTCACGCTGTTCAGGAATGTTAACCAGTTGCAAGAGCAGTGAATAGTCACGAAACAATGCAGGGCAAGCTTGGCCGGTTAGCAGCAAGCGGCTAAGTAACTCATTGGCATAAAGCCCACAAATTAATGCCTCGCCTTGTAACCAGTGGGGTGCAGCAGTGGCTTCTAATCCGGCTAGTTTTTTTAGTTCTTGGCGGCCTTCCACTCTAATTAATAAGGGAGTAAAAGGCTGCAATAGGGCGCGGTAACGGCTTTTTTTAGTTCGCACCCCACGCACTACAGCATTAACACGGCCATCTTCCAGGGTTAACAGCCAAGCTAAAGCACTCGTTTCTAAATAAGGGCGAGCGTGCAACAGCCAAGCGGGTTGGTAATCACTGGCTTGTGGCATGGCGTTTAGTTTAGCCCAGTGTAGCCCAAGCTTTTTAAGGCGCGCGCATCATCAGACCAGTTGCTTTTTACCTTAACCCACAGATTAAGCATTATTTTGCTTTCAAAGGCTTTTTCCATGTCTAAGCGGGCATCGCGGCCAATCAGTTTAAGTTGGTTGCCTTTATCGCCGATAATGATTTTTCTTTGGCCTTCACGCTCAACTAAAATTAACGCATGGATATGTAAAATGCGGCCTTCTTGTTTGAATTGTTCTATTTCAACGGTGGCTGAATAGGGTAATTCTTCGCCTAGCTGGCGCATAATTTTTTCACGAATAAGTTCGGAAGCCAAAAAGCGTAAACTGCGATCGGTAACCTGATCTTCAGGATAAAAA
>JAAYGA010000303.1 GCA_012727935.1 Pseudomonadaceae bacterium
AATAGCCTATAAAGGCAAATCTTCTGCTGTATTAAACCATGCCAATTTGTCATGCAGGCCAACTACTTCGCCGACAATAATAATCGCCGGTGCGGGTAATTGTGCAATCGCTTGTTTAGCGACTATGTCATCTAACCTGCCAGTTAAAACCCTTTGTTGGAGTGTGCTGCCTTGTGAAACTAAGGCTATGGGCGTGCTGGCAGGTTTGCCCTTTTCTACTAGGCCAGCAACCAGAAGTTCTAAGGTGTGTAGCCCCATGTAAAACACCAAGGTTTGGTTAGGCGCTATCATTTCAGCAAAGTTTAAATCGCTGGTACGGTTTTTTAATTGTCCAGTAATAAGCTTGACCGATTGGGCATAATCTCGGTGGGTTAAGGGAATACCCGCATAAGCAGAACAGGCATTGGCGGCAGTAATTCCCGGTACGACTTGAAAAGGTACACCAGCGGCTTTTAGCTCTTCTAGCTCTTCACCACCCCGCCCAAACACAAAAGGGTCGCCGCCTTTTAAGCGCACTACTCTTTGCCCTGCTAAGGCTTTTTCAACTAATAAACGGTTAATATCTGGCTGAGGTACAGCATGATTATCACGTTTTTTGCCGACATAAATCAGCTCGGCATCTCGGCGGCATAAATCTAACACCTCACCCGACACCAGCCGATCATAAAGCACTACATCGGCCTGCTGCATTAAGCGTAAAGCTTTAAAGGTTAATAGTTCTGGGTCGCCTGGCCCAGCGCCCACTAAATACACTTCGCCTACGGGACGACTGGTATCACTGGCATCTAGCTGCTGCTGTAAGAGTTTTTCAGCTTCTGGCATTTGTCCGTTAAAAACCCTTTCGGCAACACTGCCTTGAAAAGCCGTTTCCCAAAATTTGCGCCTTTGGTTGATATCGCTAAAACGTGTTTTTACAGCATTACGAAAACGCGCTGCTAGCTGGCCTAAATCACTGTAGCGAGTGGGTAGAATACTTTCTAATTTGGCTCTTAATAACCTGGCTAAAACAGGCGCTTGGCCGCTTGAAGAAATACCTATCACCACCGGCGACCTATCCACTATCGCTGGCACAATAAAACTGCACAGGGCGGGATTATCCACCACATTCACTGGCAGGTTTCTTGCCACACAATCGGCATGCACTTGTTGATTAACCGCTTCATCATCGGTGGCAGCCACCACCAACACCACACCCTCCAGCTGGTCTTTATGGTAATCATTTGCTACTAACTTGCCTTGGCTAGCAGCTAATAATTCTTCTAGCTCAGGGTGAACTTCATGGCTAACTACTTGCAACCTAGCGCCAGCACGTACTAATAAACGTGCTTTACGCAAGCCCACTTCACCGCCACCAATCAATAATACTGGGCGGTTTTTTAAGTTAAAAAATAAGGGTAGGTAATCCATGCTTAGCCTTCCACCGCAATAAGACTAGCGGCTGAATGCAAACCACATTCCCGTGTTTCAGGGTTTTCCCACCACCAGCGACCTGAACGTGGGTCGTCTTCTGGCTGAACCGCACGTGTACAAGGCGCACAGCCAATGCTTGGATAATGGCTATCGTGCAGGCTGTTATAAGGTAATTTTAAGGCGTGAATCACTGCCCAAACTTCGGCTTCGCTCCAATCAAATAAAGGGCTAAGCTTTTGCAAACCGTTGGCGGCATCCCACTGGCTGTAGTCTAAAGCTTCACGGGTTACCGATTGCTCGCGTCTTAGCCCAGTAATCCAAGCTGTTTTACCTTTTAACGCACGGCGTAAAGGCTCTAACTTGCGCACTTGGCAGCAGCTTTGGCGTAACTCTTGAGTGCGATAAAAAGCATTCACACCTTCTTTAGTGACCCAACCTTGCAGCTGTTCATTGTTGGGGTAATAAATTTTAATGTTCAGTTGCGGCCACTTAGTTTGCACCTTGGCTAATAAAGTCAGGGTTTCTTCTGGCAAGCGCCCTGTATCCAATACAAATTGCTGAATGCTTGGTTGCTTATCGGTAGTTAAATAATTACCAATTAAGCCAGTTAGCAAAGCATCTTCCGCACCCAAGCTGTTAGCAAAAGTTAAGCCTTCACCATATTCAATAAGGGCTGCTTTTAAGCGTTCAACCGTGATGTGAAGTTTTTGCTCGAGTGTAGGCGTTAATGGCTGGCTAGGCTGTTCTTCAGGTGTGGCTAAAAAGTCTTCAAGCGATGTCACTTGCAACCTCCTGCGCTTGCTTTTCTTGCTGAATATTAGGCTGCTGATAGCTTACACCCACTTCAACAAAGGCGGCTAAATCTTCTGCTTTAAAGCGTTCTTCTGGAATAACAAAAGCATCAAAACCACAGCTTTCTAAATGCGCTAAGCGGTCACGCGCCACTTCCCCTACTGCTCTTAACTCGCCTTTAAAACCCGCACGGCGTAATAAGCGAGCTTGGCTAAAACCTCGCCCATCACGAAACACCAAAAATTCTATGGCAATTAAAGCCAACTTATCTAGGTAAGGTAGTAATAACTCATGGTCTTGTTCAGTCGTTAAAGAAGCACCTAGTTTTTTAGCTGCACCTAGCTGCTCTAACGTTTCTAGTGAAATGTCTACCAACTTTTCTGCGGGTAAAACTAAGGCTTGATTGGCAGATGCGCTTACTTGTTCGGCTTGAAAATCTTCTGCGTCAATAAACTGCCAAGCATCTTCATTTTGAATTTGTCGATTAATAATT
>JAAYGA010000304.1 GCA_012727935.1 Pseudomonadaceae bacterium
GTAAAGAGGTTCTGGCACGTTTTATTCATGCTGAATCGGACCGAGCAACCAAACCATTTATTGCCATTAACTGTGCAGCCATTCCTGAAAGCCTTTTAGAAGCAACTTTGTTTGGTTACGAAAAAGGTGCTTTTACGGGCGCGAATGCCAGTACACCAGGAAAATTTGAACAGGCCGATGGCGGTACAATTTTGCTGGACGAAATTACTGAAATGCCACTTGAGCTACAAGCTAAACTCTTGCGAGTGTTGCAAGAGCAAGAGGTTGAACGCCTAGGTGGGCGTAAAGTTTTGAAGTTAAATGTGCGTATTTTAGCCACCAGTAATAGAAACCTTAAGCAAACGGTGGCTGATGGTTTATTTCGCGAAGACCTTTATTACCGATTGAATGTTTTCCCTCTAGCTTGGCCACCTTTACGCGCAAGACCTGCCGATATAGTGCCTTTAGCTGAGTTCCTAATTGTTAAACATGCTCAGCGCATGGGGGTTAAAAGGTTGCCAGAACTGCACCCAGAGGCAGCTAAGCGGTTAAAAGAACATTCTTGGCCTGGCAATGTACGTGAATTAGAAAATGTGGTGCAGCGGGCTTTAATTTTAGCCACGGGTGACCAAATTACTTTGCAAAGTTTGGTGATAGAAGCTGATTTGTCTGCACCTGTCAGTGAGCCAAAAATTGAGTTTTCAGGTGAAGCATTAAAAGAGGATTTGTGGGAACAAGAACGGCAAATGATTCTTGATGCGTTAAAACAAGAAGGAGGGCGCAAAAAAGAAACCGCCGAACGTTTGGGGATAAGCCCACGAACCTTGCGTTATAAACTGGCTAAAATGCGTGATGAAGGTTATTTGTAATTAAAAGACAATTAAAATAATTTTTTTACCTAATGCAACTTGCTGTAGCAGTGTGGATATGTATTTACAGATAAATTATAGGAAGATAGTGTAGTCATTAGGCACGCAATTCGGTAAAGTAAGCGGCCTATAAGCTTAATGAATTGAAGCACTAATAGAGTAAAAACAACCCATCTTTAATGATCTTAGTATTGGGGTTGTAATCTTGCTGGTTTGTTACATATTTCTAACATTAAATATAAAAAGGGTGTTCTAACATGATTGAACGCGCTGATATTTCAGGTGTGTTGACGCAAATACGGTCAGCACAAAGCCAGATACATCAAGGCATAGACGCATCAAGGGCAGGCTTTTCTCCTTTGGTTAGTGGGCTGCAAGAAAATTCGAGTCAGTTAGTTGCAGGTGTGGGTGCTGCTTCTAATATTAAAGAAGTTCCTTCATTTGCTACCTTGTTAAAACAGGCCATAGACAATGTTAATGGCCACCAACAGCAGGCTAATGATTTGCGTACCCGTTATGAAATGGGTGACCCTGATGTGGATATTGTGAATGTCATGATTTCTGCACAAAAGTCATCGGTGGCTTTTGAAGCTATGTCTCAGGTAAGAACACGTTTGGTTAGTGCTTACCAAGAAGTTATGCGGATGCCTATCTAAATGTCTGAGTTGTCAGAATGGATTAACTGGGGTTAATGAATGGAAAATGCACCTGCCAATGTGGCCAGTAATTCAGGGGCAACTAACTTACCTGAAGCTGTGCAGTCAGAGGCGAGCGGTGTTGCTGCAGGTCAAGCCAATAATGAAAAGCAGAATAAAGGTGGCTTTTTAAAGAGCGGCAGTAAAGCAGAAACTATGCTTGCCAACTTTAATCAGTTAAACGTGCTGCGTCAGATGGCTTTACTGGTTGGTTTTGCTGCCAGTATAGCCTTGGGTTTTGCTGTAGTACTCTGGTCTCAGTCAGACAGTTATCGTCCTTTAATGTCCAGTCTTAACGAGGTGGACTCTCCTGCTATTGTAGAAATTCTTGAAAGGAACCAAATTAAATACCGTGTAGACCCTTCTTCTGGCGCTTTGCTGGTTAAAGAAGCCGATATTCATCGGGCGCGGATGCAGGTTGCTAGTGCCGATATACGCCAGCCAAATACGGTGGGCTATGAACTGCTTGAAACAGATCAAGGCTTAGGCACCAGTCAGTTTATGGAAAATGCGCGTTATTTGCGTAGTGTTGAAGGCGAGCTGGCTAGAACGATTGCTAGTTTAGATTCTATACGCCAAGCAAGGGTTCACTTAGCTGTGCCTCGCCAATCTGTGTTTTTGCGTGATCAGCGTAAGCCATCGGCTTCAGTGTTTCTAAGTTTAACGCCGGGCAGAAGTATGGATGCAGCCCAAGCCAATGCCATTATGCGTATTGTTGCCTCCAGTATTCCGCAAATGGATTCAAAAGATGTCACTATTGTAGATCAGCGTGGCAATCTTTTATCGCAAAAAGAAGAAAGTGAAACCGACAAAGCAATGGCGCGGCAGTTAGAACATACGCGCCTTGTTGAACAGCGCATTAATGAGCGTATCCGTTCTATTTTGGAACCCATTGCAGGCCCAGGTCGTTTCCAAACGGCTGTTTCTGTTGATGTTGATTTCACTAAAATAGAGCAAAGTTCTGAGCAGTTTAACCCTGATATGCCAGCCATACGCAGTGAACAAACCGTTAATGAACAGCGTAATGGCGACTTTGGCCCCTTAGGTATTCCCGGTGCTTTATCTAACCAACCTCCACAAGATGGCTTTGCACCTGAAAATGCAACGGGTGGTGGGCAGGGCGCAGAAACACCAACTAACCGCCGCTCTCAAGCAACGCGTAACTTTGAATTAGATAGAACAATTAGTTATTCACGCAATGATTCAGGCCGTATTGCACGTTTAACTGTTGCTGTAGTAATTGATGATTTAATTCAGCGTAATCCAGAAACGGGTGTGGCTGAACGTTTACCTTGGAATGAAAATGAAGTTGAACGACTAACTTCTTTGGTGCGTAATGCTGTGGGTTACAGTGCTGCGCGTGGAGACAGTGTAAGTGTTATTAACTCACCTTTTGTGGAAGGTGCAGTAGAAGAGATTCCAGACTTACCTTTATGGGAACAGCCGTGGGTTTGGGAGCTAGCTAAGCAAGTGTTAGCTGGTCTTTTTGTACTGATTCTTATCTTTGGCGTGTTACGCCCAATTCTGCGTAACTTAGCAGCACGCTCTGATGCAGACCTTAATGCTTCTGAGCTTGATTCTTTGGCAGCACTTGATGATGGCTTGTCAGATGATCAAGTAACCTTAAGTGCCTCTGATGACCCCTTGCTAGCACCACAAAGTGATCTTTATGAGCGGCAACTGAATGCAATTCGTGCCTTGATTGCTGAGAACCCAGGAAGGGTTGCTCAGGTAGTACGCCAATGGGTAGCAAACGATGAGTGATGATGACCTCTATAGTGAAAGTCTTACTAGTTTAGAAAGAGCGGCAATACTTTTAATGTCATTGGGTGAAACAGATGCTGCACAGGTGCTTAAGCACATGGGGCCTAAGGAAGTTCAAAAAATAGGCTTGGCTATGTCACAGCTACAAAACGTTAGCCGTGCCGAAGTTGAGGAGGTTTTAGGTGATTTCCTTGAAGATGTTAGTGAGCAAACAGGCTTGGGTGTGGGTGCTGACAGTTATATTCGCCGTATGCTTAGCGAAGCCCTAGGTGAAGATAAAGCCAATGGCTTGATTGACCGCATTTTGCTAGGTGGTAATACCACTGGTTTAGATACGCTTAAGTGGATGGAGCCACGTGCCGTAGCCGATATTATTCGTTTTGAACACCCACAGATTCAAGCCATTGTTCTGTCTTACTTAGATTCAGACCAAGGCGCAGAAATTATTCGTTTCTTTGACCCTAAAGTGCGCTTAGACGTTATGTTGCGCGTGGCAGCCCTAGAATCAGTGCAGCCGCAAGCCTTACAAGAGCTAAACGATATTTTAGAAAAGCAGTTCTCAGGTTCAGGCGGCACACAAACCACCAGTATGGGTGGTGTTAAAGTGGTTGCTAATATTATGAACAACCTTGACAGTAATGTTGAAGGTGAGCTGATGGATGCCATTAAAGAAATTGATGAAGCCCTTGGCGAAGAGATTGAAGACCTTATGTTTGTATTTGACAACCTTGCTGACCTTGATGATAAAGACCTACAAGTGTTGTTACGTGAAATTAAGCCAGAAACGATGACTCTTGCACTAAAAGGTGCTGAATCTAGGGTACAAGAAAAAATCTTTAAGAATATGTCTAAGCGTGCAGCCGAGCTGTTACGTGATGACTTAGAAGCACAAGGCCCTGTTCGTGTGAGTGAAGTTGAAAGCTCGCAAAAAGAAATTCTGGGTGTGGCGCGTCGTCTTGCCGATGAAGGCACCATTAACCTAGCTTCTAGCGGGGATGAAATGGTTTAAAATCGGTGCTAATTGTTGACTTTTAGGTAGGCTGAGTGCAAAACAAAAAACGTATTCCTGTTAGTGATAATGTTGCTTATACCCACTGGGAGATGCCCGATCTTACCGGTGTTAAGCGGCGTATTGCCCAGCGTTTGAACGAGTTAAAAAAAGAAGAGCAGCAGCAGGAAGAACCCCTTGTTGAGCCTGCTGAACCAACCCCAGAAGAACTAGCCGCGCAAGCAGAACAAGAGCGTGAAGAAAGCCGTGCTGCTGGCTTTGCCGAAGGCTTGGCAGCAGGGCAGGAAGAAGGTCAGGCACTGGGTTACCAAGAAGGTGAAAAAGCAGGTCAAGAAACTGGGTTTCAAACAGGTTATAAGCAAGGTTTAGACCAAGCAGAGCAGGAAGTCGATCAACAATTAGCTAGGTTACAAAGTTTAATTGAGCAGCTGCAAGGGCCAGTGGCTGCTTTAGATATGGAAGTAGAAAATGCACTCTTGTCTTTGGTTGATCTAGTCTGCCGCGCTATTTTACGCCGTGAAGTGAAATTAGAAAGAGCGTTTTTAGCCGAAGTTTTACAAGAAGCGGTGGCTGCGTTACCTGTTGGTCATCAGCGTTTAAGAATCTTCCTTAACCCTGAAGATTTAAACCTTGCTGAAGCTGCTTGTAAAGATTTGCTAGAAGACTACCGTTTAGTGGGCGACCCTGAAGTAACCTTAGGTGGTGTAAGGGTTGAAACGCTACAAAGCTTGGTCGATTCAACGCTAGAAAGCCGCTATAAAAAAATTATTGATAAGCTACTAGGCGGTGTTTATCAGCCAGCAGCTGAAAACTTAGTGCCGCTTGCTGATGAAATATTGGACACACCTGATACGCCACCTTTAGCAGCCGCTGAATTTTCTAAGCCTGAATTAGCAACCGAATCAACCACTGAAGAAGCTGCTGCTGTTGAAGAATCTAAGGCTGAAGAATCTAAGGCTGAAGAATCTAAGGCTGAAGAATCTAAGGCTGAAGAGCCAGAGCTTGAACCTGAATTACCGCCTGAAGAAGTGGCAGCTGAGCCTGTTGCTCAGGTAAGTTTACAGCGTGGAAAAGCGCCGCGTCATGAGCTTCCTCAAGAAGAAGTTCAAGCTGAAGCTGCTGTGCAACCTGAAAATATACCGCCTGCTACAAACTTAAAACCAGAATTAAGTCCAGAACCAAAACTAGAACCAGCCCCTCAGCAAACAGCTGAACCAGCACTGGAAGATTTTAATTTGGATGAGCTGGTTGCTGATAATTTAGGTGCAGAAGAAAGCCCTGATTTAGAAGAAGATTTTACCGAGTTAAAAACAAGCCCACCTCCTGAAGCGCCAGTTGAACCTTTGGCAGAAGTAGCAGCTGAACAAAAGCTTGAAGAAACGTCGGATGACTTAGATTTATTTCCTGAGTTTAACCCTTCTGACAGTTTTGAAACGGTTGACGAGCTTGCTGGAATCTTTGATGAACCCGTTGCCGCTAGCGATGTTTCAGATCATGTTAGCGAAGAAGTAATAGGTGATTGGGGTTCAGCTGCAAGTGAAGTGGCAGATAAAAATGAAAGTGAAACAGCACCCGCTGCTGTAGAGAAAGATTGGTCACCTGAAACGGTACACGATGATCGTTATGTTGATGATGCGCTTGATAATTTAGAAATAGAAGCAGATAACGATGCTTTAGATGTAATAGACGATGATTTAGGTGGCCTACATGGTTAATCTAAGCCTTGCTGAGCGTTTAAGAAGCCATCAAAAAAACATTCCTATTGATCAACCCCTTGTTGAAGGCCGCCTAGTACGCATGGTTGGCCTTACGCTTGAAGCTGTGGGTTGTAATCTTCCAGTCGGTTCCTATTGCAATATTGAATCGACTACGGGCGTTCCTGTTGAAGCGGAAGTGGTGGGTTTTTCAGGTGATAACATTTTTTTAATGCCACTTAAAAACTCTGAAGGTTTGCGCCCGGGTGCCAGAGTTACACCTAACTTAAATGCGATGAATGTGCCGGTTGGCTTTGGCTTATTAGGCCGTGTGCTTGATGGCTATGGTCGCCCTTTAGACGACAAGGGGCCGCTAGTAACCGACGGTTCAGCCAGCTTAGATGGCCGTACCATTAACCCTTTAAACAGACACCCAATTGATACACCGCTGGATGTGGGGGTGGGGGTTATTAATTCTATGCTGACTGTTGGCCAAGGCCAGCGCATGGGTTTGTTTGCTGGTAGTGGTGTGGGTAAATCAGTGTTGTTGGGTATGATGACGCGTTTTACGCAGGCTGATATTACCGTAGTGGGTTTGATTGGTGAGCGTGGGCGCGAAGTAAAAGAGTTTATTGAGCAGATTCTTGGTGCAGAAGGCATGGCGCGTTCGGTGGTTATTGCATCACCAGCCGACGATGCTGCGTTAATGCGCCTTAGAGCGGCACAGCTAACACACAGTGTTGCTGAATATTACCGAGACAAGGGTAAGAACGTTCTGTTGTTAATGGATTCCTTAACCCGTTATGCTCAAGCGCAGCGTGAAATTGCTTTGGCTATTGGTGAGCCACCGGCTACTAAGGGTTATCCGCCCTCTGTTTTTGCAATGCTGCCTAAACTTGTTGAACGCACGGGTAATTCGGCTAAAGGGCAGGGTTCAATTACAGCTTTTTATACGGTGCTGACAGAGGGTGATGACCAGCAAGACCCGATTGCAGATTCGGCGCGTGCCATTTTAGATGGACACATTGTTTTGTCGCGCCGCTTAGCTGAAGAAGGGCATTACCCAGCCATTGACGTTGAGGCTTCGATTAGTCGTGCTATGCCACAAATTGTTAGTGCCGAGCACCTAGCGCGTGTTTATCGTTTCAAACAAGTTTATGCTAAATACCAACAAAATAAAGACCTGATAAATGTAGGTGCTTACACACGGGGCAGTGACCAAGAAATAGATTTAGCCATTACTTTAATGCCTGTAATGCGCCAGTTTTTACAGCAGCGATTAGATGAAAAGGTTGATCTGTTGACTAGCCAGCAAAGATTAGAGCTGCTGGCCAAAAATATGATGCTTGATGGGCGCTAGTGAGGTGTTTTAATGGGTCGTGAAAAACGTTTACAGCCTGTTTTGAAAATGGCTCAGGGTAAGGTTGATGAAGCGGCTAGGGCTTTAGGTTATTTGAACAATAAGATAGCTGCTGAACAAGCTACTCATGGACAGCTTAAAAATTACGAATCAGAATATTTGCAGCTGATGCGTGGTGGTGATGCGCCGGGTAGAAGAATGGATGTGCAGGCAGTGATGCGTTACCAGCTTTTTATTCAGCGTTTAGAAGCTGCACAAATACAACAAAATGAACAAATAAAACTCTTAGAGCAGCAAAAAGCACAAGTAACAGAACATTGGGTTAAAACGCAGGCTCGGGCTAAAGCCATTGGAAGTGTAATGGAAGCTGCGCGCCAAGAAGATTCAATTATTGCTAATCGGCAGGAACAAAAATTGTTTGATGAGTTTAATAGTCAAAGAGCTTCAAGGCATAACTAGTGGTTGGCATGAATCCTGCTTTAAGCCTAGTCATAAGTGTTTTTTTATCCTGTTATACAGGTTGAAATCAGGAATTTAATAGATGAATAGTTCTTCGCGAGTCGATATTTTACCTAGTCCTACCGCTAATAATGCACAGTCCAAAACCAAATCTAGTTATTCATCGGCAACTAGCACTGAATTTCAAGCAGAGTTTAAAAATCAATTAAAAACAGCAGCTAACCAAGTGGAAAGTTTGGTGAAGCAGCTGCACCTTAAACTTGCTGATAATAAGCTGGGTGCAAGTGGCGGAAGTTTGCCGATGAATGATTCGGCACGGAAGTTTATTGCCGCTTTGCCAGCAGCTGATCAGCAGCAGGTTGTTGAAGGTGTTAGTCGTTGGCTAGCAGATATGTCGCCAGAAGAAGTAAAGAAGTTGCAGCAAGACCTTAAAGATGACCCTGAAGGTGTAATGGAAAAATTACCCAAAGAGTTAAGGGATTTGCTGGCTAGCCTAGAAGATACTGAAGGGTTTCCTGAGTTTTTAGCAGGCTTACTGGGTGCTGATATAGATTTTCAGCGCCTAGCCGTTATAGCCCGAGGCGATTATTTGTCTTTAGTTGCTAAAGATTCAGCAATGAAAGCAGATGATTCAACTGCTGCCTTCAACAATAAACTAGATGTAAAACAACAATTAGCTGATCTTAATCTTTTGGGTAAAGACAAGGTGGGCGAGTTGGTGAGCAGTTTAAGCAGTGCCGGAGCTTTAGGCGCTGTTAGGGCAGGTGGTGAAACTTTAAATCAGCTGCTGCAATCGGCAGGTATGGGGTTGACTGGCGTACAAGCTGCGGGTGCAACTGCACAAACAGCGACTAGAACAGTCGCAAACTTGGCTTCTATTCCCTTTATGCAGCAGGCCGCAGCAGAATCTAATGCTCAAAGTTTGGCCAACCGCATTAACTTGATGAATGCTAAGAATATGCAGGTCGCAGAAATGCGCCTAGACCCTCCAAGCTTAGGCAGTGTAAGGGTGCAAATAAGGATGGATGGAGACCAAGCAACGGTGGTTTTTCAGGCAGCCAACGCACATGCGCGTGAATTGTTAGAACAGTCTTTACCTAAACTGCGTGAAATGATGGAAGCTCAGGGTTTAATGCTGGCTGATGCACAGGTGTCAGACGAGTCTTTTGCTGGTCAAAATCAGGGTAAAGAACAAGCCGCTGCAGACCAGTCAGGTCAACAAGCTGGTTCAGGTTTAACTGGCGATGAAGAAGGTTCCGATGGAATGGAAATTCCACTCTTAACTCAGCCCCTAGGTCTGATAGACTACTACGCCTAGGTTCAATTATTAGGCCATATTTATTGCGCTGGTTAAGCTGAAAGTTAGTGGAGAAGTAGTTTATGTCTGAAGGTGAAAAGAAAAATAAGTTAGTGCTCATTGGTGGTTTAGTCATTGGTTTGGCTGTTGTTGGTGCGCTGGCAGTGAGTGGAACTATGTATTTTATGGGCGGGAGTTCAGGGTCAGGTGAAGATCAGGTTGCTGGTGCTGCAAGTGATAAACCAGCAAAAAGCACCTCTTTTTATTACTCTTTCCCAGAGCCTTTTGTAGCCCCTATGGCCTCTTCTGATCGTAGACAGCGTTTTATGCAAGTTTCTTTAGCAATTAAAACTGATAACCAGAACATTGCTTTAGCGGTTGAAAAGCACATGCCATTGCTGAAGAACAACTTAAATATGTTGTTTACTAAACAAGATTATCAAACGATGCAGACACCTGAAGGTAAATTGCAGCTACAAATGAGTGCATTTGAAGCAGTGCAAGCGGTTATGGATCGTGAAAAAATGAAAGTTAATGAAGTGCTGATTACTGATTTTGTAATGCAGTAATGGCTGGTTTTGCTCTATTTGGCTGACTAAGGTGAGGTGTTATGGCGGTTCAGGATCTACTCTCGCAGGATGAAATAGACCTGCTGCTGCATGGTGTTGATGATGACGATTTACCCGATGCATCAGATGCTAATGCAGACCCGGGTGGAGTACACTCTTATGACATCACTAGTCAGGATAGAATTGTGCGTGGGCGTATGCCTACGCTGGAAATGATTAACGAGCGTTTTGCTCGTTATACACGCATTAGTTTATTTAACCTGCTTCGCCGTAGTGCTCACGTTGCTTCTGGTGGCGTGCAAATTATGAAGTTTGGTGAATATGTTCATACCTTGTACGTTCCCACTAGTCTTAACCTAGTAAAAATTCGTCCGCTTAGAGGCACGTCACTGTTTGTAATGGACGCCAAGCTGGTTTTTAAGCTAGTAGATAACTTTTTTGGTGGTGATGGTCGCCATGCCAAAATTGAAGGTCGAGAGTTTACACCTACTGAAATACGTATTGTTCAAAAAGTTTTAGAACAGGTTTTTATTGACTTAAAAGAAGCTTGGGCAACGGTTTTGCCACTAAATTTTGAATACATAGGTTTTGAAGTTAACCCTGCGATGGCTAATATTGTTAGCCCAAGTGAAGTGGTGGTGGTGAGTACTTTTCACATTGAACTGGATGGCGGTGGTGGTGATCTACACGTCACTATTCCTTATTCAATGATAGAGCCTGTGCGTGAAGAGTTAGATTCAGGTGTTCAATCTGACGTTGATGACATAGATGAGCGTTGGGTTAGAGCACTGCGTGCTGATATTATGGAAGCTAAAATCCCCCTTGATGTTAAGGTGGTTGATAAAACCCTAACACTTAGAGATTTAGTACACCTTGAAGCAGGCGACATTATTCCGGTTGATATGCCAGATTATGTCACTTTACTAGCCAATGGTGTGCCAGTGTTTAAGTGTGAAATGGGGCGTTCAGGTGATAATTTAGCATTAAAAATTAAAGAGCAAATCAGATTAGTTCGCTGATTCTAAAACGTATATTCTATATTAAAGGTTGTTAGGAATAAGTTATGAGTGATGAAAACAACGACGACTGGGCAGCAGCATTAGAAGAATCAGCGGGTGATGATTGGGCGGCAGCTATGACAGAACAAGCCGATTCTGAATCTGAATCTGACGATGATGGTTGGGGTTCTGCTTTAGAAGAACAGGCTGCAGCCGATTCTGAAAATGAGTTAACTGAAGATGATATTCAGTCTGCACCTTTAGAATACTTAGAAGACGATTCTGTAGGCTTTGATGGTGAAAACCCTAATCTTGAAGTGATTATGGATATTCCCGTTAATATTGCTATGGAAGTGGGCAGTACAGAAATTGCGATACGTAATTTACTGCAACTTAATCAGGGTTCAGTAATTGAACTAGACAGGTTAGCAGGCGAGCCACTAGACGTTAAAGTAAACGGCACTTTAATTGCTCATGGTGAGGTGGTTATGGTGAATGAAAAGTTTGGTATCCGTTTGACTGATGTTGTCAGTCCATCGGAGCGTATCAAGCGTTTACGTTAAGTTGCTTATGTTAAGTAAAGTGTTGGTATTTTTTAAACAGCAGGCAGTTATTTACTGCCTGCTGTTTTTATTACTGGTTAACCAGCCTTTATGGGCTGCTGTAGAACCCGGTATTTCCACTACTAGTGAATTAGCTATCCAAGTTTTTCTGGGTCTAATGCTGGTTTTGTCACTGATGTTTGCTTTAGCTTGGTTAGCTAAGCGAATGCGTTTAGTGCCGGGTAATGTTGGCGGCCAAAATACAATACGTACTTTGGCTGTTTTACCTTTGAGTAATCGTGAAAAACTATTGTTGGTGCAAGTTGGTGAAGAACAGTTGCTGTTAGGCGTAACTAATCAGCAAATTACTTGCTTACATGAATTAAAAAAACCTATCGATTTTAACGTAACTAAACCTAAGCCTGCTTTTGCTCAGTTTATGCAGCAGTGGTCTGCTAAAAATCAGCTAACAGCGACAAAAACTGAGGAGAAAAAGGTTGATGAAGCCGATTAGCTGGCTAGGTAAGTTCTTACCACTGTTAGTCTTGTTGTTGTTACCTATAAATACTTTTGCTGCCATTCCAGGCGTTGAAGCTTTACGCATGATACAAAGTGATGATGGTAGCCAGACTTATTCAGTTACCATTCAAATTCTAGCCATAATGACAGCCTTGACGTTTTTACCGTCAATGCTAATTATGATGACTAGCTTTACTCGTATTATTGTAGTGCTAGCCATTTTGCGCCAAGCAATGGGTTTACAGCAAACGCCTTCTAACCAAATTGTTTTAGGTTTATCACTTTTCCTAACCTTTTTTATTATGACGCCTGTTTGGGAAAAGGTGAATGCAGAGGCTTTACAGCCTTACATTGCTGAAGAAATAGGCCCGCTAGAAGCGGTTAACTTGGCAAGAGCGCCCTTGCAAGAGTTTATGCTTTCGCAAACCCGCGAAGTTGACTTGGATATGTTTGCTCGTATTGGTGGTTACAATGTGATTGCTTCGCCTGAGGAAGTGCCTTTTGTGGTGCTTGTGCCTGCCTTTGTAACCAGTGAATTAAAAACAGCTTTTCAAATTGGCTTTATGCTGTTTATTCCCTTTTTAATATTAGATATGGTGGTGGCAAGTATTCTTATGGCAATGGGTATGATGATGCTTTCCCCCGTTATTATTTCACTGCCTTTTAAAATAATGTTATTTGTATTGGTTGATGGCTGGACACTAGTAATGGGTACGCTTGCTGCTAGTTATGGTTACTAGTCTTATATTGGCATTACTAGCGACTGGAGAATTAAAATGACACCAGAAGTTGCTGTGGATTTGCTGCGTGAAGCACTTTTTTTAGTCATTATTATTGTAGTGATTGGCGTAGTGCCAGGGTTGCTAACGGGTTTAATTGTTGCCGTTTTTCAAGCAGCTACGCAAATTAACGAACAAACCCTTAGTTTTTTACCTCGTCTTTTAGCTACGCTGCTTGCACTAATTGTTGCAGGGCCAACCATTCTTCGCATGTTAATGGAGTTTTTTCAGCGCCTTGCCGACAATATTCCCTACATGATTGGTTGAGGTAATTGAATGACAGCCTTAACTGATGCGGAATTAACGGCTTGGTTAGGAAGTTTTTTGTGGCCTTTTTTTCGTATTGGTGCGTTTTTTCTGGCTGCTCCTATTTTTGGTGCCAACATGGTGCCAGCGCAGGTTCGCATTGGTTTAGCTTTTTTTCTTACCTTGGTATTATTGCCCTTGCTGCCGCCTGTGCCTGTAATGGATGCCTTGTCGCCCCAAACTTGGTTGCTGGTTGCCCAACAGCTGCTGATAGGCATAAGTTTAGGTTTTTTAGTGCAGCTGTTGTTTCAAGTGTTTATTATTTTTGGCCAAATCGTTGCTATGCAAATTGGTATGGGTATGGCACAAATGGCCGACCCTTCCAGTGGTGTTAACGTAACGGTGTTAAGTCAGTACGCCCTTATTTTAACGAACTTTGTTTTTTTGGCGACGGGTGGGCATTTGGTTATGATTTATACGCTTGCCGAAAGTTTTACCATTATTCCTATTGGTTTAGAGGGTTTAACCCGTGAACGCTCATGGATGATTGCTGTGCAAGGTGGTTGGTTGTTTGCAGGAGCCTTGTTAATGGCTATGCCTATTATTATTTCTAAGCTGGTGGTTAATATTTCTTTGGGCGTTGTTACGCGTGCTGCGCCCCAGCTTAATATTTTTGTTATTGGCTTTCCCATTATGATGCTCTTAGGGCTGCTTGAATTGTGGATGTGGAGTACTGAGTATCTTTTTCATTATGATCGAATGGCTAGGGAAGTGTTTGATCTTCTTAAAGTTTGGTTGGAGCTACAGTAATGGCTGAAAACCAAGATGGACAAGAAAAAACAGAAGAACCCACGTCAAAACGTCAAGAAGAATCGCGGCGTGATGGTGAGGTGGCTAGGTCAAAAGAATTTACTACCGCAGCCTTATTAATTGCTAGCGGTTTTGCTTTGCTAACCTTTGGTGGGTGGATGTCTGCAAAAGCCCTAGAGCTTTTTGCTTTTAACTTTGATTTAACACGCTTTGATGTAACCAGCCAAGATGCAATGTTTACTCATTTTAGTGGTTCAGTTTGGCGTGCTTTATGGGTGGCTTTACCACTATTAATTGTATTGTTTCTTGTGGGTGCTTTATCGCAAATTGTTATAGGTGGCTGGAATATAACGGCTAAGGCACTTATGCCTAAGTTCAGTAAAATGAACCCTATTTCTGGAATTAAGCGTATTTTTTCTAAGAATTCCTTGGTTGAATTTATTAAGTCGGTTGCTAAGGTGGCGCTGGTTTCCAGTGTTTCCTTCGTTATTATCTGGGGGTTAAGGGGCGATTTTGCTGTGCTTGGTGCTATGCCTTTAGAGTCGGCTATTGCTAAGGGTAGTTATTTAATTATTTGGGCTTTTTTAGCGGTGAGTGCCTCGTTAATTGTGGTGGTGTTAATTGATATTCCTTGGCAGATTCACCAGCACAACGAAAAACTAAAAATGACGCTGCAAGAAGTTAAAGATGAGTTTAAAAATACCGAAGGTAAGCCTGAAGTTAAAGCGCGTATTCGTCGTATGCAGATGGAAATGTCACAAAGACGAATGATGTCAGATGTTCCCTCTGCTGATGTTGTTATTACCAACCCTACTCACTATGCTGTAGCACTAAAATACGATGAATCAGGCAATGCTGCCCCTACGGTTTTAGCTAAGGGTGGTGACCACGTAGCAGCAAAAATTAGAGAAGTAGCCGACCATTATGAAATTCCAGTGTTACAGTTGCCGCCTTTAACGCGTGCCATTTACTATTCAACTGAAATTGGTGAAGAAATTCCACAAACACTTTATATGGCAGTGGCTCAGGTGTTGGCTTATGTTTTTCAGATGAAGCAGCACAAGGCAGGCAAGGCAAAGAAACCCAATAAAATTATTAAGGTTGATGTGCCACCCGAATTAGACCCAGAGCAGGGTTAGTTTACAAAATTACTTATAATGGAAATATTCCATGAGTTTATTTCATGGTCAGTTCTTGGCATACTTCTGCGGCTTTGCTGTTAGAGTGCCTGACATTTGTGTGCCAACCAGGTGAGACATGGATTTAACTCAGTTTCAAAATTACTTCCGGACAGTAGTACAAAGCCAAGTAGGTATTCCTATTATGCTTTTGTGCTTGCTAGGCATGATGACTTTGCCGGTGCCGGTATTTTTATTAGACGTATTTTTTACCTTTAATATTGCTTTTGCGATAGTTATTTTATTGGTTGCTGTCTATTCCATGCGGCCACTAGATTTTGCAGTGTTTCCAACCATTTTGTTAGTTGCCACCTTGCTGCGTTTGGCGCTTAACGTGGCTTCCACTCGTATTGTGTTATTGAATGGCCATGAGGGTGGTGATGCTGCTGGTAAGGTAATTGAAGCCTTTGGTGCAGTGCTTATTGGTGGTGATTATGTTGTAGGTGCCATTGTTTTTATGATTTTGATGATTATTAACTTTGTAGTAATCACCAAAGGTGCTGGGCGTATTTCTGAAGTAAGTGCGCGTTTTACCCTAGATGCTATGCCGGGTAAGCAAATGGCAATTGATGCTGATCTTAACGCTGGGTTAATTGATCAGTCCGAGGCTAAGCAACGCCGTGAAGATGTGGCTTCAGAAGCTGATTTTTATGGTTCAATGGACGGTGCTAGTAAGTTTGTTCGTGGCGATGCCGTTGCCGGTATTATGATTTTGGTCATCAACGTTATTGGTGGCTTGTTAATTGGTATGTTTCAGCACGATTTAAGTTTTGCATTAGCTGCTGAACGCTATGTGCTACTAACCATTGGTGATGGTTTGGTCGCGCAAATTCCATCTTTAATGCTTTCAGTTGCTGCGGCAATTATGGTAACTAGGGTTAACTCTACCCAGAACCTTTCAACACAAATTTCATCACAGATGTTTGGAACACCCAAAGCTTTGGCTGTTTCAGCAACGCTGATGGTTATTATGGGGCTGATTCCTGGAATGCCGCACGTGGCTTTTTTAGGTTTGGCTGCTTTATGTGGTGGTGGTGCTTATCTTGTACACCGCAATATACAAAAGCAAGCGGCTGCAGAAGCTGCGGCTACTCAGGTGGCTAACCAAATGCCCATGACACCAGACCCTGATGTGATTGACCAAAAAGAATTAAACTGGCAAGACGTTGCGCCAGTTGATTTACTAGGCTTGGAAGTGGGTTATCGTTTAATTCCTTTGGTTGATAAAACACAAGGTGGTCAGCTTTTAGGTCGAATTAAAGGAATACGTAAAAAGTTATCACAAGATTTAGGCTTTTTAATGCCTTCGGTGCATATCCGTGACAATTTAGACTTAACACCGAACAGTTACCGTATTATCCTTAAGGGTGTAGCGGTTGGTGAAGCAGAAGTTCACCCTGAAAGAGAAATGGCCATTAACCCTGGGCAGGTTTATGGTCCAATTAATGGAATTAAAGGGCGCGATCCAGCGTTTGGTTTAGAAGCAGTATGGATTAACTCTAGCCAGCGCGAAGAAGCGCAAACTCTAGGGTATACTGTTGTAGATGCCAGCACTGTTATTGCAACCCAGCTTAACCAAATAATGCACGACTTTGCCCATGAGTTAATTGGGCATGATGATGTACATAAAATGCTTGATATGTTGGCGCAAACGGCACCTAAACTTTCTGAGCAGCTAGTGCCTGAGAGTGTTACTCTATCTATATTGCTGAAAGTTTTACAGAATTTATTAACTGAGCAGGTTCCTGTTAGAGACTTTAGGTCCATTGCTCAGGCTTTAGTTGAAGCTGCACATACGACACGAGATCCTGTTCAGCTAACTTCAGCTGTGCGTGTAGCCTTGTCGCGTTCAATCGTGCAAGCCATCACTGGGCCTAGTGAACATTTGGCAGTTATAACATTAGAGCCACAGTTAGAGCAGTTACTGCTTAAGAGTGTGCAACAGGCCGCTCAGCAGGGTGGTGAAACAGATCAGCTGATTCTTGAGCCAGCCATGGCTGAAAAATTACAGCAATCTTTAAGTGAGGTTGCCCAGCAGCAAGAGATGGCGGGTAACCCAGCAGTTTTAGTTACTGCTGCACCGGTTAGGCCGGTTATGGCAAGGTTTGTGCGCTATGGTATTCAAAATGTACACGTCTTGTCTTACCAAGAAATACCAGACAATAAACAAATTACTATCGTGGCAACCATTGGTCAGTAAGTTATCTTGAAGTGCAGGCAAAAGAGGTTTGTTAATGAGGGTAAAACGCTTTTTTGGGGCAGACTCCCGGCAGGCAATGCGCCAAGTTCGTGACGAGCTAGGTGATGATGCTGTTATCCTCTCTAATAAGAACGTAGATAATGGCGTAGAAATTGTTTGTGCGCTTGATTACGACGGTGAAGCCACGCCGCGTAATTTTGCTGATGCGCTTAAAAAAGCTGACCAAGGTGATGCTTTACAGCGCGAATTAGATGATGCTAGGCAACGAATTTTGTCTGGTGCTACTTTTGATACAGCTAGTAGTGAAAATGCTTTTCAAAAAAAAGCACGGATACGCCAGCTAGGTGCTTTATCTGAAGGGTATAGAGCAGATATGCCTAAGCAGGTTGCCGGTTTTGAAGACTATTCACCACCTGCTGTAGCGCGTTCTAATGCTTTAGGGAATGATCAAGTTATTCACGCATTGCAATCAGAAATACAAAGCCTGCATAACTTACTTAAAGATCAGATGCGTGAACAAGACGAAATTAGAAACCCGTCAGAAGCTTTGGTGCGTAAAAGATTATTAGCAGCAGGTTTTAGAGAGGTTTATGTTAAACGCCTTCTAAAATTAGTTAAAATAGCACCAGAAACAGATAATAAAACTGCTTGGCAATTAGTTCTTGACCGTTTGAAGGGTGAAGTTCAAACGCTAGATGAAGAATTTATTGATAAGGGTGGTGTTGTTGCAGTGTTGGGGCCTACAGGTGTAGGGAAGACTACGACACTTAGTAAACTAGCTGCACGTTACGTGTTAAAGCATGGTGCAGACGGTTTAGCTTTAGTAACAACAGATTGCTACCGCATTGCTGCTTATGAACAGTTACGAACTGTTGGGCGTATTTTAGGCGTTACAGTTCGTGTCATTGATGAAAATAACTCGTTAGACATGACGCTTAAATCCTTGCGAGGTAAAAGCCTTGTCTTGATAGACACAGCAGGCTTAAATGTACGCGACCCTAACCTGCAAACACAGGTAAACTTGTTAGCTTCAACGCAAGCACGCATTCGTCGGTTTTTAGTGTTGCCTGCAACAAGTCAGGCAAGAGTTTTGTTAGATACTTACGAAGCTTACCGTGAAGCTGGCTTAAATGGTTGTATACTCACTAAATTAGATGAGGCTATGCATTTAGGTGAAGTGTTGGGTCTAGTACTAGAAAAAAGATTACCCGTGAGTTACCTCACTAATGGTCAGAAAATTCCAGATGACGTACAGCTGGCAAACCCTACATCTATTTTGGCACGTTTTGTAAGAGACGTAGAACGTAGTGAAGAAATTAAGGAACGCTAGTAGGCTTAAATGAATGACAGCAACCAAAGGTCTTAGTCTCTACTCACGCAATCAACAGCTTGCAGATACCCGATTGCTTGAGCAACATTCACTTTTGGTGCGTAAAATTGCTTACCACCTGTTAGGCCGTTTGCCTGCTAGTGTGCAGTTAGATGATTTGTTGCAAGCGGGTTCAATGGGTTTAATTGAAGCTTCGCGTAATTTTGATGCGGAAAAAGGTGCCAGCTTTGAAACCTTTGCTTCAATCCGTATTCGTGGCTCCATGTTAGATGAAGTGCGTAGGCAAGATTGGGTGCCTAGGTCTGTTCACAGGAACAGCCGTAGAGTTAGCGAGGCGGTAAGAACCATTGAAGGCCGCACTGGGTCTGATGCTAAAGACCATGAAATAGCTGAAGAAATGGGTGTTTCATTACAAGAATATAATCAGTATCTTTCTGATACTGCTGGTTCTAGGTTGTTTAGTTTTGAAGAACTGAATAGCCAAGAAGACTCAGCCTATGAGGTGCCTGACCAAAATGCGGCAGAACCCTATGCTGAAGTACAAGAATCACGTTTTCAGGAATCGTTGGCAGATGCAATTTCAACTTTGCCTGAGCGTGAACAAATGGTACTTTCCCTGTACTATAACGAAGAGTTGAATTTGAAAGAAATTGGGGCCATTCTGAGTGTGAGTGAGTCACGAATAAGTCAAATTCTTAGTCAAGCTGCAGCGCGGTTGCGCGGAAGGCTTGCCGACTGGAAAAATGTATAGCTTACCTTTCTTCAGGTATGCTTTTACTAATATGATTACCGCTGCTTGCAAGGTTTAACGGAGGTTGCCTTGAATAAAGACATGAAGATTCTCATTGTCGATGATTTTGCTACTATGAGAAGGATCATAAAAAACTTGCTTCGTGACCTAGGTTTTAATAACACCCACGAGGCAGATGACGGTTTAACAGCAATTCCAATGCTGAATACCGGTAATTATGATTTTTTAGTAACGGATTGGAATATGCCAGGCATGACAGGTTTTGACTTGTTAAAGCATGTCCGCGCAGACCCTGATCTAAAAAACTTGCCCATTCTTATGGTTACTGCTGAGTCTAAACGTGAGCAAATAGTTGCAGCAGCGCAGGCTGGTGTGAATGGTTACATTGTGAAGCCTTTTACTGCAGCTGTATTAAAAGAAAAAATAGAGAAGATCTTTGAGCGTGTCCAAAAATAATGGCTTTTCTCCATTTAATATAGAGCCAAGGTGGATGCATGTCTGATCAAAGTGAACAGCCAGAAGATTTTGAAGTGCTATTGCGTAATTCAACCGGTGAATTGGTTGAAATAATTGAGCAAGGCGCTTTGGCTGATGCTGTTAATTTGCTGCAGACAATCAATGATGCACGCAATAAAGACTTGTATCAGCAGGTAGGGCAGTTAACACGCGCCCTGCATGACGCTATCAGGGATTTCCAGCTGGAGGGTCGTGCAGCAGCTAATCAGGATGAAGCTTTTTCTGAAATGGCTGATGCCACTGATAGGCTTAACTACATTATAAACCTTACTCATAGTGCGGCTAATCGTACTTTAGATAAGGTTGACGAGTGTGGACCTATAGCTAGTAATCTAGGTGTAGAAGCTACTTTATTGCGTAAAGAATGGGGTCGCCTGATTCGAAGAGAAATGAAACCACAGGAATTCCGGGACCTGTATCGGCGCATTGATTCTTTTTTAGTGGATACTGAGCTACAGGCTAATGTATTGAGTGGTAACTTTAGTGAAATCACCCTTGCACAAGATTACCAAGACTTAACCGGTCAGGTAGTAAAAAAAGTAATCACCCTAGTGCATGATGTAGAAGACAGGCTGGTTGAGTTAGTTAGAATTGCCAGCAAAGTCGATAGAATAACGGGTATTCAGCCAATGAGTACCAATAAAAAAACTGAGGTTATCGACAAACAGATTCCTGAAGGGCCGGTAGTAAATGCTGAAAAACGCGGCATTCAAATAGTGTCAGGTCAGGATGATGTGGATGATCTTCTCTCCAGTCTCGGGTTTTAAAGGAGCCGATGGATGAGTCTCGACGCAGATCAGGATATTCTGCAGGATTTCCTTGTAGAAGCTGGTGAAATCCTGGAACTTCTTTCAGAACAGTTGGTGGACTTGGAGCAATCTCCAGATGACCCCGACTTACTTAATGCTATTTTCCGTGGGTTTCATACTGTAAAGGGCGGTGCTGGTTTTTTACAAATCACTCCCCTAGTTGAATGTTGCCATAATGCAGAAAACGTATTTGATACGCTTAGGAAAAATCAGCGCCAAGTGACACCGGAATTAATGGATACAGTGCTAAGCGCACTTGATGCTGTTAATGAGATGTTTGAGACCGTTCGTGCTAACGAAATGCCTGCTGATGCTGATGAGTCATTATTAGAAGCACTTGCCTACTATGCTTACCCTGAGGGTGAGGAAGTGGGTAGTGCGCCTGGTTCTGAATCTGCTGAGCTAGCTGGTGATGAAGATACGCAAGGAAACGAATCTTCTGTTGAGGGTGATATTACTGATGCAGAATTTGAAAGCCTATTAAATGCACTTAGCCCAGAAGACCGTGCTGCAATGGAGCAAGAGGTTAAACCCCCTGCTGCTAAGAAGTCTTCAGTTTCAAACAATGATGAAATTACTGAAGATGAGTTTGATGCATTACTAGATGAGTTACATGGTAAAGGTCAGGGGCCTGGTAAAGTTCAAGAGCCTAGCAAGGTGGCTGAAAAGCCTAAGATTGCTGGTAGATCACCTGCTAGTGATGAAATTACCGAAGATGAATTTGATGCATTGCTTGATGAGTTGCATGGCAAGGGCAAGGCGCCAGGTATTGTTAATGCCGGTGGCGCTAAACCTGCAGCCAAGCCTGTAGCTAAACCAGCTGCTAAGCCTGCAGCCCCAGCAAAGCCAGTGGCAGCTCCTCCTGCGGTTGCTGCTAAAGCGCCTGCACGTAAAGAGCAAGTGGCTGATACTACGGTGCGAGTTGACACTTCTCGCCTTGATGAAATTATGAACATGGTGGGCGAGTTGGTTCTAGTGCGTAACCGCTTGGTTCGTCTAGGTTCTGATAGTGCCGATGCTGAGCTAGCAAAAGCAGTAGGTAACCTAGATGTAGTTACTGCTGACTTGCAAAGTTCAGTAATGAAAACGCGTATGCAGCCCATTAAAAAGGTGTTTGGTCGCTTCCCAAGAATTATTCGCGATTTATCCCGCTCCATGAAAAAAGAAATGGTTCTGGAAATGATCGGTGAAGATACCGACCTAGATAAAAACCTAGTAGAAGCGCTAGCCGACCCCTTGGTTCACTTAGTTCGTAACTCTGCAGATCATGGTATAGAAATGCCAGATGTGCGTGAAAAAAATGGCAAAGATCGTGTAGGTAAGGTCATTCTATCTGCCGAGCAAGAAGGTGATCATATTCTGCTAACCATCGCTGATGATGGTGCTGGTATGGACCCTGAAGTGCTCAAACGTAAAGCAGTAGAAAAGGGTCAGTTAGATCAAGATGCAGCCGACCGACTCACCGATCAAGAAGCATTTAACTTGATTTTTGCAGCCGGTCTTACCACCAAAGAAGTTGCATCCGATGTTTCTGGTCGTGGTGTAGGCATGGATGTTGTTAAAACAAAAATTTCGCAGCTTAACGGTACACTTAACGTTTGGTCTGAGTTAGGCAAGGGCAGTAAGATTATTATCAAGGTGCCGCTAACCCTTGCGATTATGCCAAC
>JAAYGA010000305.1 GCA_012727935.1 Pseudomonadaceae bacterium
AGCCGCAGTTGCAACAGCTATGACCGCAGGGGCTGCTCAGGCAGCAATCACCGATAACGAAGTGCGTATTGGTTATCTAGCAGATATGTCAGGTACCTACCGTGATTTAGCAGGTCCTAATGGTTTAGAGGCCTTGCGTATGGCGGTTGAAGACTTTGGTGGTACGGTTAAAGGTAAAAAAATTGTGGTGATGAATGCCGATGACCGTAACAGCCCAGATGTTGCTTCTAGTACTGTTCGCCAGTGGCTAGATAGTGACAAGGTAGACATGGTTGCAGGCTTGGTTGCTTCTTCGGTTACCATTGCAGCAACTAAAGTTTTGGATGGTTCAGATGCTATTGGCCTAGTAAACGGTTCTGCCGCTTCAAGCATTACCAACGAACACTGTACGCCTAACCACATTCACTGGGCTTATGATACTTACCCGCTAGCTAACTCAACAGCCTCGGCCATCGTTGCTGAAGGTGGCAAAAACTGGTTTATCGTGACTGCTGACTATGCGTTTGGTCACTCTCTTGAAAATGACGTGCGTACGGTTGTTGAGCGCGAAGGCGGCAAAATTGTAGGCACGGTTCGTCACCCACTAGCCACAAGCGACTTCTCTTCTTATATCTTACAAGCACAGGCTTCAGGCGCTCAGGTGGTTGGTTTTGCTAACGCCGGTGGCGATACCGTTAACTCGGTCATTACTGCAGGTGAATTTGGCTTAGCGCAATCAGGTCAAACTGTTGCTGCTTTACTTTTCTTCCTTACCGATGTTCACGCTTTGGGTGTAAAAACTGCGCAAGGTATTCAGCTAGTAACCGGTTGGTACTGGGATAAAGACAAAGAAGCGCGTGCTTGGTCAGATGACTTCTATAAGCGTACTAACGCTCGCCCAAGTATGGTTCATGCCGGTATTTACTCAAGCACCATGCATTACCTAAAAGCAGTAGAAACAACAGGTAGTGACAATGCCAAAATAGTTCGCGCTGAAATGGCTAAAAACAAGGTTAACGACATGTTCACTAAGGGTGGCTACATCCGTGAAGATGGCCGTATGGTGCACGATATGTACCTAGCCCAAGTTAAAACGCCTGCTGAATCTAAGAACCCTTGGGATCTATACAAGATTATTCGTACCATTCCAGCAGATAGCGCTTTCCGTCCATTATCAGAAAGCAAGTGCTCTTTGGTAAAAAAATAAGTCATTAGTAATAGATTAGCGGGATCGTCCTGATCCCGCTTTATAAATAAGAATTTTGTTAAAGGATGGTACGCAGATGACCATGATATTTGGAGTGCCTGCAGCCGCATTTTTCGGTCAGTTGCTGCTAGGTCTGATTAACGGCGCTTTTTATGCTCTTTTGAGCCTTGGGTTAGCAATTATTTTTGGCCTGCTCAAGATAATCAATTTTGCGCATGGTGCCCAGTATATGCTGGGGGCTTTTGCCGCTTATCTACTATTAAATTTACTCGGTATTAACTATTGGGCTGCTTTATTTTTAGCGCCACTTATCGTGGGCACTATCGGTGCACTGATAGAGCGCTATTTGTTACGTCGCATTACCCACATAGACCACATTTATGGGCTGCTACTTACCTTTGGTCTAGCACTGATTATTCAGGGTTTATTTACTAACGTCTTTGGCGTTTCTGGTAACCGCTACCCTGTACCAGATGCACTCAGCGGTGGTATCAATCTAGGCTTTATGTTCTTACCCTATTATCGGGGTTGGATTGTTGCTATTGCAGTGGTTGTTTGTATCGCAGTTTGGTTTTTAATTGAAAAGACTAAGTTAGGCGGTTATTTACGAGCGGGTACTGAAAACCCAGCTTTAATGCAGGCTTTTGGTATTAACGTACCACTTTTAATTACCCTGACTTATGGTTTTGGTGTGGCGCTGGCCGCTTTTGCTGGTGTGCTAGCTGCACCTATCTACTCAGTTGCTCCAGGTATGGGTGCTAACTTATTAATTGTCGTGTTTGCAGTGGTGGTTATTGGTGGTATGGGCTCTATTATGGGCGCAATCATTACCGGCCTAGCCATGGGTATTGTTGAAGGACTCACTAAGGTTTATTACCCAGAGGCATCGAATACGGTAATTTTCTTAGTAATGATATTTGTACTACTGCTGCGCCCAGCAGGACTATTTGGTAAGGAGGCATAGACCATGGCTAGTACTGAAACTAAAAAAGCTAGAGTAAGTTCAGCACAAAAAACGCAGCAAGCCGCTAAACGCCGTCGAGTGATGATTTACGTTGTTTTATTGGCTATTGCACTGGTTGCTCCTTTCCTTGCTTACCCAGTTTTTCTAATGAAAATTCTGTGTTTTGCGCTCTTTGCTTGTGCTTTTAACCTAGTGCTTGGTTATACAGGGCTACTGTCTTTGGGACAAGCCGCCTTCTTGGCAACCGGTGGTTACTTTACTGGTTACCTACTTAGCCAGCATGCAGTAACCCCTGAAGTGGGCATTCTTGTCGGTACTTTAGCCGCCATTATTCTGGGTACTTTCTTTGGTCTCTTGTCGATTCGTCGTCAGGGTATTTATTTTGCAATGATTACCCTAGCGCTGGCGCAACTAGTGTTCTTCTTCTACCTACAGGCAGACTTTACTGGCGGTGAAGATGGAATGCAGGGCGTGCCTCGTGGTCACCTGTTTGGCTTTATAGACTTAGAAAACAACCTGTCTATGTACTATTTTGTACTAGCGGTATTCTTACTGGGTTTTATGCTAATTCAGCGCACCATTCATTCGCCTTTTGGTCAGGTATTAAAAGCCATACGTGAAAATGAGCCACGCGCAACCTCGCTGGGTTATAACGTTGATGCTTATAAGTTAGTGGCTTTTGTTATCTCAGCGGGTTTGGCGGGTTTAGCTGGCTCCACTAAAACAGTGGTCTTCCAGTTAGCCTCTTTGAACGATGCGCATTGGCACATGTCAGGTGAAGTTATCCTAATGACTCTGGTTGGCGGTGTAGGTACTTTAGTTGGCCCCATTGTTGGCGCTACCTTTGTACTAACGCTAACACACCAATTAGCACAAAGTGCCTTGGGTGATTGGGTAAACGTCATTCTGGGTGTGGTGTTTGTGGTTTGTGTTATGGCATTCCGCGCCGGTATTGTGGGTGAGATTCAAAATTTTGCTAAAAAGAACTTTAAGTAATACCTAACTTTTTTTGTGTAGCTCTGTAGGCCACGTTTCTGTGACCTTACTTGGCCTGCTAGGTAACTAGCAGGTCTTTTTTTAATTTGATTTAGCTGTACCTCTGCTGCATGTAGTAGTATCGAATAAAAATAACCTTGCAGATATTAATAACATGAAAAAATACCGAAAATTAAAAATAGCAGCAGTTTTATTATTCGCCTCTATCTACACTTCGCTAACTTTTGCTGCTAAGTGTGAGTCTTTCGCTTCACTAGAGCGAATAGAAGGTTTAGTACAGGTCACTGTGGCTAGCTCGCCTTTTCCTTTGCGTCACTTTGAATTGCCCTATGCCTTATGTGCTGATGATAAAATACAAACCGTGGCTAAGGCTCAGGCGCTGATTAGTCATGTGGGTGGCGATGTGGTTTTAGCAGAAAATAGCCGCTTAGAAGTATTGAGTGCCGATAGTTTGTCTTTGGCTGAAGGTACTGCATTATTTAAAATTGCACAGCGTGAAGGGCAGCGGTTTATAGCACAAACCCCGCTTGTGGTTATTGGTGTAAAAGGTACAGAGTTTTTGGTTAGCAGCCAAACAGACCGTAACGATGTGGCGCTCTTTACAGGTGGCGTTGAAGTCGAGCGCCAAGACGGCCAAAGCATGGCTTATTTTCGTACTAAGTCCGTTGCAGAAATGGATTTTAAAGAATACAAAGCTTATCAAAAAAAATCTTTCGGCCAGTATGCTGCTAGCTTAGAAACGTCTTTTAGTGACTATAAAGCACAACAAATGGCAAAGTTTCAGGCCTATGTTAAGGGCGTAGATTTAAAAGCAGGCCGTCAACTCACCCTAGGTGGTGAAGATGAGCAGCCTGAAGTGGTGGATGCCCCTATTAATAAAGCGGTTGAACAACTACAGCAGCAGCTGAACTTATGGTTGCAGTAAAGGGATTAAAACTGTTTAAAAAGCGAAGTGTTTACCTACTAACACTTCTTTTGTTAGTGCTCGTTTATTTACTCTCTTTACATCCTCCTGTCAGAATACAAGCCTTAGCCAGCGCCTTAAGTGATGGCTACTTTCAATGGAATGAACGTCAGCCTTTAGAAAAGCTAGTTTTTATTGAAATAGAAAATACCAGTGTTCAAGCCTTTGGTCGTTGGCCTTGGCCGCGCGATTTAATCGCCAAGGGCTTACAAGGCTTAGCCGAGGCTGAAGTGGTTGGTTTAGATATGCTTTTTTCTGAGCCAACCTTAGACCATTTAGATGCTGAGCTAGCCAGTGTATTAGAAAACTTACCCGCCATAGGTGGTGTGTTTTTAAATGGCCCTCAGGCTAAAGAATTAGACGAAGCAGCTTATAGTCAGGTTTTACATTCCTCTTTGATGCAAACAGATAACCCTCAGTTAATAGACAGTGAGCGCGCAGAGTTACCTATAGCACCTTTACGCGATGCCTTGCCTTTTTTAGCGGCGCTGAATATTGCTGCTGATGCCGATCAAAAGTTTCGTCATTACCCGCTAGCCTTTTGGTTGCAAGATGCTGTCTTGCCTAATTTGGGCGTACAAATGTGGCGTTTAGGGCGTTATGAAGATTTACAGTTAAACGCTACGCAAGCCCTATTAGGTGGACGGCAACTCCCTGTTGATCACAAAACTCGCGCCAGAATTAATTACTACCCCAAAGAAGCGTGGCAAAGCATCACTTTTACTGAATTAATGCAGCCAGATTGGGATCCGCAACGCCTAGCCGGTCGCTGGGTATTAGTGGGAGTGAGTGAGGCAGGAGTAACAGATTTGCGTGCCACGCCAATAGGTCAGCTTGCCGGTCCTTTGGTGCATTTAACTTTTTTGGCTAACCTCCTAGATAACAGCCTGCTTACCGATGTGAGCGGTGGTGCTTTACTGGCAGTTTTGCTGGTTATCTTGCTGTGCTTATTGCTTATTTGGCAATTAAGTCTGCCTTGGTTGCGCTTTTGTCTATCTTTGTTGTTAGGTGTCGCCATTTATATGGCAGGGGCGGCTGGTTATGTGTTTTTTAATCTCTGGTTAGAGGTTTTTTATCCACTAGCATTTTTACTTATTGCAACAATTACCGGCGAACTACGGCTATTTGTTGCTAACCGTGCTGAAACTGCTTACCTTCGCTCCGCTTTTAGTAGTTATGTTGCCCCCGCTTTGGTTGATACGCTAGTCACTCAAAGTGCTAAATTACAGCTAGGCGGTAAGCGCCAGCAGCTCAGTGTGCTGTTCAGTGATTTAAGAAACTTCACTCCCACCACTGAGCTTTTAGCTACGGAAGATCTAGTCAGTCATTTAAACCGTTATTTTGGGCTGATGATTGATGAAGTTCACCGCTATAAGGGCACTTTAGATAAATTAATAGGCGATGCCGTCATGGCCTTGTTTAATGCACCCTTGGCTGATGAAGACCATGCTTACCATGCCTGTTTAACGGCTGCTGCCATGATGCAAGCCTTAGACGTTTTTAATCAGCGTTATTCAGCCGATGACCCGCATTATTTAAGAATGGGAATAGGCATTAATACCGGTGAGGCAATTGTTGGCAATATCGGTGCGGCTAATCGTTTTAACTACACAGCCATAGGCGATGTTGTTAATACTGCTGCGCGTTTAGAAAATGCCACCAAAGAAGTGAACTTGTCTTGGCAGGCTGCAAAACAAGCAGGTGAAACGCTAGCCTGTGCTGAGGTTGATATTTTAATTGGTGAACAGACTTTTGCGGCGGTTAAAGACCGTTTACCTTGTTATGCCGTGACAGGTTTAGATTTAAAAGGTAAGGCGCTTACTCAAAATGCTTGGGTTTTAGATTGGAAAAAAATGATTCAGCAAGGGCTATTGCTCTAAAAAGACTTTCTCTATATTCTTAAAGGTAATTTGCAGGGTTTTTTTTATAACCTTTATCTTGTTGGAGAACTTGCTATGAAGTTGCAGCAATTGCGCTATATCTGGGAAGTGGCACATAATAATTTGAATGTATCCGCCACTGCACAAAACCTGTTTACTTCGCAGCCTGGGGTTAGCAAACAAATTCGTTTATTAGAAGATGAGCTAGGCATAGAGATTTTTGTACGCAGCGGTAAGCACTTAACCCGTATAACCCCAGCAGGCCAAGCAGTGATTGATATGGCTGGGCAGATATTACAAACCGCAGAAAACATTAAAAAAGTCGCCCATGACTTTAGCAATGAACGGCGTGGCAGTTTAGTTTTAGCCACCACCCACACCCAAGCACGTTATATTCTGCCTGAAGTGATTCAGCAGTTTATGGAAAAATACCCAGACGTTACGCTAAGTTTAAAGCAGGGTACGCCACCACAAATAGCGCAAATGGTCGCCGAAGGTGAAGCGGATTTAGCCATAGCCACAGAATCCATTGCTAGTACCAATGATTTAATTACCTTTCCTTGCTATCAGTGGAACCGTTGTATTTTAGTGCCTAAAAAGCACCCTTTAACCAAGCTAAAAAAGTTGACGCTAGAAACGCTAGCGGATTACCCACTAGTCACCTACATTCATGGCTTTACAGGCCGCGCTAAGGTTGATGAAGCCTTTACTAGCGCAGGCTTAGAGCCAAAAATTGTTTTTACTGCCGCCGACTCAGATGTGATTAAAACCTATGTGCGCCTTGGCGTTGGGGTGGGTATAGTGGCACACATGGCAGCTGATAAGCGTGACGATGATTTGGTAGTGATTGATGCTAGTCATTTATTTGAACCCAGCATTACCCGTTTAGGTATACGCCGTGGTACGTTTATGCGCGGTTACCTCTATCACTTTATTGAAAAATTAGCGGCACACCTAGATAGAGACACCCTAGATAAAGGTTTGGCTGCGGCTAACAAGCAAGAAGTTGAGCAGTTGTTTGCTAAGCTAGAGCTGCCGACACGTTAATAAACCTTTATAATTAAATTTTTCACCCTGCTACTGTTTAAGGATCATTATGGAATTAGCTTGTTTAGACCTAGAAGGGGTTTTAGTACCCGAAATTTGGATCGCTTTTGCTGAAAAAACTGGCATTGATGAATTAAAAGCGACGACCCGTGACATTCCAGATTACGACGTATTAATGCGTCAACGCCTGCGTATTTTAGATGAGCACGGTTTAAAACTGCCCGATATTCAAGCAGTCATTGCTGAATTAGAGCCGCTACCTGGAGCAGTTGAGTTTATCAACTGGCTTAGAGAGCGCTTCCAAGTCATTATTTTATCCGACACTTTTTATGAGTTTTCACAACCCCTGATGCGTCAGCTAGGTTTTCCTACCCTGCTTTGCCATAAGCTTGAAGTGGATGAAGAAGGTCGAGTGGTTGATTACAAACTACGTCAGCGTGATCCCAAGCGCCAAAGCGTTAGAGCTTTACAGCTATTAAATTACCGTGTAATTGCCGCTGGTGATTCTTATAACGACACCACCATGCTGGCGCAAGCTGAACAGGGTATTCTTTTTCATGCACCACAAAATGTAATTGAAGAATTTCCACAGTTTCCGGCAGTACAAACCTTTGAAGATCTGAAAAAAGCCTTTATTAACGCCAGTGTTCGTGAGTTGGCTTTGTAATGACCAGCCCGTTATTAAACAAAACGTTATTAGGTAAAAAAGCTTGGATCACCGGTGCTAGTTCTGGTATCGGTGAAGCCACAGCACGCCGTTTAGCCGCTGCGGGCATGAACCTAGTTTTGTCTGCTCGCCGTGTTGATCGCTTAGAAGCCTTGGCTACTGAATTAAAAGCCACGGGTATCGAAGTGACCCTAGAGCCGGTCGATGTCTCGGATCGTGCGGCGATGGCGGCAGTGGGCGAACGCATTGCTGCTCAGGGCGGTGTTGATCTACTCGTTAACAATGCTGGCACCATGCCCATTAGCCCCATTCTTTCGGGTCGGGTTGATGAGTGGGAGCAGATGATAGACGTGAATATTAAAGGTGTGCTTTATGCTATCCATGCAGTTTATTCTGGCATGGTTGAACGCAAACAAGGGCATATCGTTAATATTAGCTCAGTGGCTGCTCGCATCACCTTTCAAAGCGCCGGTGTTTATGCTGGAACCAAACATGCCGTCAGAGCCATTTCTGATACGCTGCGTAAAGAAGCGCAGCGTTACGGTGTTCGTGTGACGGATATTCAGCCAGGGTCGGTTGCTACTGAGCTACCCGATTCAATCAAACACGATAAAATTCGCAATGCGGTTAAAGCCAATCTTTATACCGACCCTAAGGGTGTATTACAGCCTGAAGACATTGCCGAAGCTATCTACTATGCCGTTTCTCAGCCAGACCATGTGGATGTCAGCGAACTGCTTATTCGTCCGCTGAGTATGGAAGATTAGGTGATTACATAAAAAAATGACTAACAAATGAATAACAAAAAAACTATGTTGCTATTTATTCATGGTTTTGGCTCTAGCGGTCGGGGCGATAAAGCCCGACTGCTAAGAGATTGGTGCCAAACGCAAGGAATCAGCTTTATGGCACCTTCTTTACCCAATATTCCTGAATTAGCCCTAGAAACCCTGCAAGAAATCATTGAAACGCTGCAACAGCATGAATCGGTTACCCTTGTTGGTTCGTCTTTGGGCGGGTTTTATGCCACTTGGTTGGCTAATCACTACGACTTGCCTTATGTATTAGTTAACCCTTCGGTCGAGCCTTATATCACCTTGGAGCGAGCAATCGGTCAAGGTGTTAACTTTCATGATTCAAGCCGTTATGAATGGAATGCCCAGCACACCGCTAGCTTGTTAAAGTTTAAGGTTGCACAACCGCCGACAAAACGCTGCTTGTTAATGGTGCAAACTGGCGATGAACTGCTAGATTACCGCCAAGCAGTGACTCATTACTCGGCGGCAAAGCAAATGGTTGAAGAAGGTGGTCATCATGGTTTTGCAGGCTTTGATAAGCACTTAAAAACCATTACCGACTTTCTTCAAGCTTAAACTTTAAACCTGCTGCTTAAAATTTAAACTCGCTCCAGACGGGGGCGTGGTCGGACGGTTTTTCCATGCCACGGATTGCATAATCTATGCCGGTGTTCACGCAAAAAGGCGCTAGGCCTTCGCTTGCTAAGAGTAGGTCAATGCGGAGGCCACGCTTGGGTTCATCTTCAAAACCTTTGCTGCGGTAATCAAACCAGCTAAAAAACGCATTGCTCTCAGGGTTTTGTTCACGGTAACTGTCGGTAAAGCCCCAAGCCATAAGGCGTTCCATCCATTCACGCTCTTCTGGCTGAAAGCTGGTTTTGCCGGTTTGCAGCCAACGCTTACGGTTCTTTTCGCCAATGCCAATGTCTAAATCAGTTGAAGAAATGTTCATATCACCCACTAACAATACTCGTTGTTGAGGCGTGTAGTCAGTTTCTAGCATGGCTTGTAAATCATTATAAAACTTACGTTTGGCCGGAAACTTGGTTTCGTGTTTAATGCTTTCGCCTTGGGGGAAATAGCCATTAATAACAGTGATTGGCTTGCCATCGGGGCATTCATGTTCAGTAATAATTAAACGCTTTTGAGAGTCTTCATTGTCGGTTACAAAACCTTTTTGTACTTTTAAAGGTGGCAGCTTAGAAAGGGTTGCTACGCCGTAGTGTCCTTTTTGTCCATGAAATTCGACGTGATAATTAAGCGCCTCAATTATTTCGTGCGGAAAATCTGGGTCATTGACCTTGGTTTCTTGTAGGGCAATAATTTCTGGCTGATGGGCTTCAACAAGGGCTTCCATTTGGTGAGGACGAGCACGTAAGCTATTGATATTAAAACTAACCACTTTCATTGTAGGGTGTTTCCTTAAAGAATGAATTTGCGCCTTTATCTAGGCAATTTATCTAGGCAAGCTTGGGCAATTTTAACATTTTTAAATCTGCTAGAATGCTTGAGTTTTGTTGGGACTTTTATTCTGTTAGATTTGAGGGCGTTTTATGAGTATTAAATCGGATCACTGGATTCGCCGTATGGCACAAGAAAAGGCCATGATAACCCCTTTTGAACCGGGGCAGGTGCGCGAAGCCGATGGCCAAAAAATTATTTCTTACGGTACATCAAGCTACGGTTACGATGTGCGCTGTGCCAATGAGTTTAAAATTTTTACCAATATTAATTCGACCATTGTGGATCCTAAAAATTTCGATGAAAAAAACTTTGTCGATTTTAAAGGCGACCGCTGCATTATTCCGCCTAACTCTTTCGCCCTAGCTCGCACTGTCGAGCGTTTTAGCATTCCACGCGATGTATTGGTGGTCTGTTTGGGTAAAAGCACCTACGCACGCTGTGGCATTATTGTTAACGTCACGCCACTAGAACCTGAGTGGGAAGGTTATGTCACCTTAGAGTTTTCAAATACCACGACTTTACCAGCGGTGATTTATGCCAATGAAGGCGTGGCACAAATGCTGTTTTTTGGTGGCGATCAGGTGTGTGATGTGTCTTATAAAGACCGTGGTGGTAAATACCAAGGGCAAGAAGGCGTTACCTTGCCTAAGGCATAAAAAAACGCCTCGTTGGGTTAGTTTTAACCAAAGAGGCGTTTTTGTTACTCGCTAGTTTTGCTGGGTTTGTTTCTAACTTAAAGCGGGTTTTTAACTTAAAGCAGGCTTTTAACTAAAAACTTGCCTAGCTAGTACTTGCATTGCTAGTAGGGTGTTCAGCAATGCACACATCGCTACCTAGTAATAATACTCGCAGCGTGCGTTCTCTCACTTCTTTTAATAGTGTTGGGTTATCAACCAAAGACTGTTTGTAAGAAGGAATCATGCGCAGCATGCGTTCTTTGCCTTCACCTTGAATAAGCTTTGGAAAGCTACGCTCAATCACTTCTAGCATGGCTTGTACAGCGGTTGAAGCGCCTGGTGATGCACCTAGTAAAGCCGAGAAGCTTTTATCGGCTGAAACAATGACTTCAGTACCAAACTCTAACTTACCCTTGCCTTGAGCATCTTTTTTGATGATTTGTACGCGCTGGCCTGCAATGGAAAGATCCCAATCTTCATCTTTGGCATCAGGGAAGTATTTACGCAGTGAATCAACCCTTGCTGAATGGGATTGCATGGATTCACCAATTAAATAACGGGTTAAATCCATGTTTTTCATGCCCACAGCCATTAAAGGCATTAGGTTATTAGGGCGAATTGAAAAGGGTAGGTCGGTTACGCAGCCTGTTTTTAAGAACTTGGTGGTAAAACCGGCATAAGGGCCAAACAGTAGCGTTTTTTTGCCATCGATAATGCGCGTGTCTAGGTGAGGAACCGACATAGGTGGCGCACCTAAGGGGGCTTTGCCATAAACCTTGGCATAGTGCCGATCAACAATTTCAGGTTTGTTACAAATCAGCCATTGACCACTAACAGGGAAGCCCGCATAGCCCTTGCCTTCAGCAATGCCCGATTTTTGTAGCAGGGTAAGCGCCGCACCACCAGCACCAACAAATACAAATCGCGCATTGATAACTGAAGCTTGGCTATTTTTGGTGTTTTTAATGGCCACCTGCCAAGTTTTATCTTGCAACTGGGTTAGGTTTTTAACCTTGCTATTAAGCAGCAGTTCAAAGCCATCTTGTTGTTGCAAGTTTTTAACCAGTGAGCGACTTAATTCACCAAAGTTGACATCGGAACCATAGGCTACACGGGTGGCAGCAATTTTTTCACCAGCGGCACGACCCTGCATAATCAATGGCATCCATTGCTTAATAAGTTCTGGGTCTTCGGTGTATTCCATATCCGTAAATAAATGGTGCTGCTTTAAGGTTTCGTAACGTTTACGCAAAAAGGCAACATTTTCTTCACCCCATACAAAGCTGGAATGAGGCGCAGTGTTAATAAAACGGCAAGGGTTAGGTAAAGCGCCCTCTTCAACCAAGAAAGACCAAAGCTGTAAGCTAAGTTCAAAGGCTGTGTTAATGGTGAAGGCTTTGGTTGTATCAATATTGCCATCACCTTTTAAAGGTGTGTAGTTAAGTTCACAGTAGGCTGCATGGCCTGTTCCAGCATTATTTAGAGCGTCTGTACTTTCTTGAGCTACCTGATCAAGGCGCTCGACCATCGCAATGGTGAGTGATGGATCTAATTGCTTCAGGAGAGTACCAAGGGTTGAGCTCATGGCTCCGGCACCGACCAGCAGCACATCCACTTTCTTAGCTGTCATTTTTACAATTTACCCTATCCAGTTACAGTTTGTCTGTGCGCGATTATAGGCTTCGCCCTGCGACAATCAATCCACCTATAGTGGAATAGGCCATAAAAAGGAGTTATAACGCTGGATTAGTCTAAATTAGTGGTAGCTAATAGGTGGTGGTAAGAGACAAAAATAATATAATTCTGTTTTTTATACGACCAAAGGCTAGAATCGCCTATATTTTTTTATTAATAGCTACTTAATTAGGAGTGAGTGTGCGTTTAGTTCATTGTTTGCTAGCAGCCGTTGCCTTTATGGTTATACGTTTTTGGCTACCTCTTGAAACTGATATTGCTTCAGGTTTAGCCTTGCTAGTAGTTATTGCTTGGCTTTGGCTAAGTGAGGCACTGCATGTCAGTGTTACGGCATTACTGGTGCCTTTTTTAGCAGCTATTACCGGTATTTTCACACTACCCAAAGCACTGTCGCACTTTTCAGACCCAATCATTTTTCTATTTTTAGGTGGTTTTGCCTTGGCTGCTGGTTTGCGTCAACAAAAATTAGACCGTTGGATGGCTAATTGGGTTATGCGTAAAGCCGGTGGTGAACTTGGCAGGGCAGCCCGTTGGCTGTTCGTTTTAACGGCTGTTTTATCTATGTGGATTAGCAACACAGCCACCGCGGCGATGATGTTGCCACTAGCGTTGGGGCTGTTAGCGCCACTGGATTACGAGCGTTATCGCAGCACTTGGGTTTATGTGCTTTTAGGCGTGGCTTTTAGTGCCAATATTGGTGGCATAGGCACGCTAGTAGGCAGTCCGCCCAATGCTATAGCAGCGGCGGCAGTGGGTTTAAGTTTTGGGCAGTGGTTAATGTGGGGCATTCCTTTAGTTGTGGTTATGTTGCCACTGATGGATTGGGTGTTGCGTAAAGCGTTAAAGCCTGCATTAAAAGCAGAAGTCAGTGTGGCAGAAGTTGAAATGGCTTGGACACACTCACACACAGGTATGTTGCTCGTTTTTTCGTTAACCGTATTGCTCTGGGTTTTTGGTGCACCTTTGGGTGAGGCTTTAGGTATAAGCAAGGGTTATGATGCGGCGGTCGCTTTGTTAGCTTTGTTACTATTGCATACCTTTAATTTGGCCAGCTGGCGCGAAATTGAAAAAAGCACCGACTGGGGTGTTTTACTCTTATTTGGTGGTGGTATTACACTAAGTGCGGCACTGTCTACTAGCGGTGCGGGTGCTTGGCTAGCGGCTTTGGTGGGCGGTGGTTTTGCTATTATGCCTGCCTTGGTTGTTTTGGCACTGATGGCATTATTTGCTATGGCCTTAACCGAAGTAGCAAGCAATACGGCCAGTGCCGCTTTATTAGTGCCACTGTTTATCGGTATGGCGCCCAGTATAGATTCAACCACCGTTGCAGTCATTGTTGCTGTGGCCGCCTCTTGTGCCTTCTTGTTACCCGTAGCGACACCGCCTAATGCGATTATTTTTGGCAGTGGCAAGGTTAAGCAGCGTGATATGATTGTTTACGGTGGCTGGGTTACTGCTATGGCTTGGCCTGTTATTATTCTTGCTGCAGCCTTGGCACTTATTAATTGATGCTAATTAATTGGCACTCATTAAATTCTAAGCCTAAAATGATTTTTTTATTAACTTCTTTGTAAATAAGGTAGCTAAGTAAGCCATGGAACATACCTATACCCTGACTATTTCTTGCCCAGATAAAATAGGCATAGTTGCCAAGGTGAGTAACTTTTTAGCCATGTACGGTGGTTGGATAACGGAAGCTAACCACCATTCCGATTTAGACGTAAATCGTTTTTTTATGCGCCATGAAATACGCGCGACCACTCTGCCTTTTGGGTTAGATGAATTTCGGACTGCTTTTAGCCCTATCGCCCGTGAATATGAAATGGATTGGGATATTAGCGATTCAGATATCAAAAAACGTGTGGTGCTGATGTGCTCAAAAGATTCTCACTGCATGGTTGATTTGCTGCACCGCTGGCAAAGTGGCGAGTTGGCCTGTGATATTCCATTGGTTATTTCTAACCACAATGATTTACGTGAGCTAGTTGAATGGCATGGTATTCCTTACGTTCATGTACCCGTGAATAAAGATAACAAAGCTGAAGCCTATGCTGAAGTTGAGCGCTTAATTGATGAAGCCCAGGCCGATTGCGTGGTATTGGCTCGCTATATGCAAATTATTCCACCGGCTTTATGTAAAAAATACCAACACCGCATCATTAATATTCACCACAGCTTTTTACCTTCTTTTGCTGGCGCTAAGCCTTACCATCAAGCCTATGAGCGGGGCGTAAAGCTGATTGGTGCGACTTGCCATTATGTCACCGAAGAGCTGGATGCCGGCC
>JAAYGA010000306.1 GCA_012727935.1 Pseudomonadaceae bacterium
GCGGCGCTTTCTGGGCTAACCTCAGTAACCTGCACACCGTTATCCACAAACCAGCGTTCTTTTAGACCAGCAGGCATAATTTCAACGGTTAGACCGAGTCGGTCGGCTAGCACGGGCGATGTTGAATCATTATTTTTTTTGCCACTCACTTGTGGGTCATCTGGGCGTTCGCCCACCGCAAGGTGTAAAGTTTTACGTGAACCGTTGCGTAGAATTAAAAACTTGCCTTTTTCATTGGGACGAATGCGCCCTACGGTAGGTGGTAAATCAGCAGAAATATTAATGTTCTTACCATTAACCTGCAAAATAATATCGCCTGCTAATAAACCGCCTTTGGCACCCGGGCCTTGGGGGTCAACGTTGGCCACTAACGCACCCTGAGGTTTTTCCAGCCCAAACGATTCGGCTAAATCGCGGCTAACGTCTTGAATAGCCACACCTAACCAGCCACGGCTTACTTTACCTTGGTTTTTTAGTTGTTCAGCCACTTCCAAAGCCACTTGCATGGGAATGGCAAACGATAGCCCCATAAACCCACCTGAGCGTGTATAAATTTGCGAGTTAATGCCGATGACTTCGCCATCAAGGTTAAATAAAGGACCACCTGAGTTACCGGGGTTAATGGCGACATCGGTTTGAATAAAAGGCACGTAGGTTTCATTAGGCAAAGAGCGCCCCTTGGCACTAACAATACCGGCGGTTACTGAATGATCAAAACCAAAAGGCGAGCCGATTGCCAGCACCCATTCGCCCACTTTTAATTTATCTGAGTTGCCTATTTTTACAACCGGCAAACCTTTGGCGCTAATTTTAAGTAGCGCAAGGTCACTTGAAGTATCGCTACCAATAATTTCTGCTACAAGTTCACGGCGGTCACTTAAGCGCACGATTACTTCATCGGCATTTTCAACCACGTGGTTATTGGTCAAAATGTAGCCATCTTCAGAAATAATAAAACCTGAACCCAGTGATTGGTGGTTTTTTTGGGAAGGTTCTTGTTGCAAGCCTTCAGGCAGTTCACCAAAAAAGTGACGGAAAATTTCTGGTATTTCTTGGGGAATGCGGCTGGTTTGCTTTTTTATGGTTTGGGTGGTGCTGATATTAACCACAGCAGGCGCTGCCCTTTCAACCAGTTGAGTAAAATCTGGCAGATTAGCGGCTGCTGCAAACAAAGAGTAGGTTAGCAAAAGGGTGAAGGCTAGTGCTTGTACGGATGTTCTTTTACTCAACATGAGTTAACTCCGGTTAGTATTGGCAGGTGGTGAAGTTGAAGGATTTAACTGACGTAAAAGTTGAAGCTGGCTTGAAGTTGCAAAAAATCTTGCTAGTAATAAGCCACCCAGCAGACCGGTTAAAGCAATTAAAAAAAGCTTAAAAATTGAAGTAATGCCTAATAACTCGGCCAGTAGGGCAGCCGCTAACAGGGTTAACAAGGGTAGCAAAAACTGCACTAAAGCGGCTTTGTTTAGCTGGGTTGTTTCTAGGCCGACTAGAATAAGATCGCCAGGTTGTAAAGGTAGGCTGGTTTGTAAGGTTAAGCTAGGTGCGCGGCCTGCTAGCCAGCGCGACAGCAAGCCCTGCCCACAGCCACCTGCAAGACTGCAAGAGCCGCACCCCTGCGATGCACAGGCTTTTACTTGCACTCGCCCCTTGGAAGGGGGCGTAATCACTTCTGCTTCTTGTGTTACCCAAGTCATCTTTTTTTTATTTCCTTGCTTGATTGAAGTGATTAATCATTCAGGTGACGAAACTGGGGTAATGCCTGATTGCCTAAGCTGTGGTGAGTTAACCAGAGGTGAGTAGGCTTGGAAACTATTACAGGGTTTGCGCTGTGTTATTTCAATGGGCAGATTAATAACCGAACCACCAGAAAACAGTTGTGACTGGCAGTCAGAAGCCACTAGGCTGGCTTCGATTACCGGTGTTGTGATGGGAAAGTTTACTTCTTGCACAGCAAAAGAATGGGGTGCTGTAACGCCACCAGCGTCTTGGCTTAGGTTATAAATTTGTGTGCCGGTAATGACTAGTAAGGCGACAGAAGCCGCTAGCGCACCACCTCTTAGCCATTGTCCGCGTTCATGGCGTTTTTCAATGGGTGCTGTTTTTTCAAGGTTGCTGGCTTTTTTGGTGGCTTGTTCAGCAGCCAAAGCTGGTTTACTAGCCAAGTTAGTTAGAGCTGTGGGTGTTAACCTTGCCGCCGATGAAAAATTAAGTTCACTAGCCGCACCTGCATCAGTAAAACTTAAATTTTCATCTTCTAGCTGTTGCATGACAGCTGCTGAAATATCAACTTGAGCTACTTTAGGGTTTTTTACCTCACGTAATTCACTGCGTAATATTCCCTGTGCTAAGTGGTAGCGTCGCCACTTGTCACTCAATTCTTTATCTATCTGCGGTGACGCTTGCATAGCAGTTAACAAGCGTGGCAGCTCCAAGTCATCACCAGCGCCATCCATAATAGAAGAAAGAGACTGGTGTAGCTTTTCTGTCATGCCAGATACCTCATCAATTCAATAATAAACATTCATGCCGTGTTCTATCCTAGACAGTAAGTCATCCATTTGGTTTTATTTTAGATTAAAAAAACCCTATATTCTTTGTGTGTATTTATCAGTAATTGCTAATTTGCCGTATCAACAGGCCGAATTAAAGGCGCAATGGCCTTGTCGATGGCCTCACGCGCACGAAAAATGCGCGACCTAACCGTACCCACTGGGCATTGCATAATTTCGGCAATGTCTTCGTAACTTAAACCTTCAAATTCACGCAGGCTAATGGCTGTTTTTAAGTCGTCGGGCAGCTGGTTTAGGGTGGCAAAAATTCGTTCTTCTAACTCATCACGCATTAAATTAGCTTCGGGTGAATCGTTGTCTCTCATGCTGCTGGTTAGGCTAAAGTTTTCTGCATCTTCCATATCAACATCCGTGCCTGGGGGGCGGCGGCTTCTTGATACCAAATGGTTTTTAGCAGTATTAATAGCAATGCGGTACATCCAAGTATAAAAAGCACTTTCAGCACGAAAGCTATTAATGGCGCGGTAAGCCTTAATAAACGCTTCCTGAGCCACGTCTTGCTGCTCGTGGTGGTCGTTTACATAACGCCCTACTAGCGCAATAATTTTATGCTGATATTTTTTTACTAGAAGATCAAAAGCACGTTTATCGCCCTTTTGAACACGTTCGACCAATCGCTGGTCTGTTTCCCTTGCGCTCGTCATTCAGGAACTCCAAGTCATTACGCAAACCAATCGAAGGATCAAGACTTGCCAGAGAGGCCAAAATCGCTATACCTTAGCACGGCTTGGCTTTTGCAAGAAGCCCGAAAGCCATTGAGCCACAAGCATTTATTCATTTAAGGAACCCTGCCTTATGCCTGCTTCCCAGCATTTTGATGTTGTTATTATTGGTAGTGGTGCTGCAGGTATGACTGCTGCACTGCATTTGGCCACAAGCCACAAGGTTGCTTTGCTAAGTAAGGCAAGCCTAAATGAAGGGTCAACACGTTGGGCACAAGGCGGCATTGCCACAGTGGTAGACCCTGAAGATTCTTTAGCGGCACACATTGAGGACACTTTAGTTGCCGGTGCAGGGCTTTGTCACCAAGACACTGTAGAGTTGGTGGTGAATGAAAGCCGTCAAAGTATTCTATGGTTAATCGATCAAGGAGTGCCTTTTACACCCGCAGAAACAACTGAAAACGCAGCTGAAAAAACCACTGGCGGTCTACTGCCTAGTGATGATTCTTCGCCCCTGCCCTACCATTTAACTCGTGAAGGTGGGCATAGTTTCAGGCGTATTCTACACGCCGATGACGCAACCGGCTTAGCCATTTCAGAAACCTTGGCAGCAAGAGTTAAACAGCATTCCAACATTCATATTTTTGAAGATTTTTTAGCCGTAGATTTAATTACACGCCATAAACTAGGTTTGGCAGACCAAGCTTGCGTGGGAGTTTATGCCTTAGATATTAAGCAAGATAAAGTACAAGCTTTGGCGGCTAAAGCGGTTATTTTAGCCACGGGTGGCGCAAGTAAAGTTTACCTTTATACGTCTAACCCAGACGGCAGTTCTGGCGATGGCATTGCTATGGCGTGGCGTGCGGGCTGCCCCGTTGCCAATATGGAATTTAACCAATTTCACCCCACCTGCCTTTACCACCCTAGTGCTAAAAGCTTCTTAATTAGTGAAGCTTTACGCGGTGAAGGGGCGCGTTTAACGCTGCCTAATGGCGAGCCTTTTATGCACCGCTTCGATTCACGCTGTGAATTAGCACCAAGAGACATAGTTGCCCGCGCCATAGACCATGAAATGAAGCGTTTAGGCTTAGATCACGTTTGCTTAGATATTTCTCATCAAGATGCTGAATTTATTCGTGGACACTTCCCCACCATCTACCAACGCTGCTTAGAACTTGGCATAGACATTACCAAGCAACCCTTGCCCGTAGTGCCTGCCGCCCATTACACCTGTGGTGGCATTGTTACTAACCACCAAGGCCAAACCAATATTACTGGGCTGTATGCTATAGGTGAATGTGCTTTTACTGGTTTGCATGGCGCTAATCGTATGGCCAGTAATTCTTTGTTGGAGTGCGTTGTGTATGGGCGTTTAGCGGCTGAAGACTTGCTAGCCAAGTTGCCCAGCTTTAAAGCGCCGCCTGAACTTAAAGCTTGGGATGAAAGCCAAGTAACTGATTCTGATGAAGACGTGGTGATTAGCCACAATTGGGATGAAATACGCCGTTTTATGTGGGATTACGTGGGCATAGTCAGAACTGATAAACGCCTAGAAAGGGCGCAGCATCGCATTAAATTACTGCAATCTGAAATTCATGATTACTATGCTAATTACCGCATTAGCAGCGATTTATTAGAACTGCGTAACCTTGCTACGGTGGCCGAATTAATTATTCGTTCAGCCCAGCTACGCAAAGAAAGCCGTGGTTTACACTACACTTTGGACTACCCTAAAACTGCCCCTGAAGCACGTGATACCTTATTGGTGCCAGATTGTTGGTAAGCTTTTTTAGCTTTTGTTAACTATTTTTGACTGGTTTTTAGTTGTTGGTTGTTAATTGTTGATAAGTGCTTGGTTCGTTATAAAGCTAGCTTATAGTTAAGCTAATACCAACTACGCAAAAAATAGCGGAGTTGGTGGTGTTCTTTGGCAGTAATAGCATCTGGCCATAACAGCCAAGGCCAAGCAAACACCCCTGAACGTTGAAAAACTAAGAAAAATCGACTGTGAACCAGCAGGGGCGGACGCAAAATTTGCAACTGCCCTGAAGCAAGTTCTAGGTAAAGTTCGTGATTTTCAATTAATAAAGCAAGGGGTGCTGCTGTGCCAAATGCTTGTCGCCAACCCCACCCACCTTGCAATAAAACTAGTAAGGCTAGCCAGTAGCTGAGTGGGTGTTGGTAGTGAATAATAATAAAAATTAAACAGGCATAGGCTAGCAAAAAGAATAAACGCCCAAGCTTAGAGACCTTTATATTGATCCAGACTTCCGTGTTCTGCATGGTCAATAATTTCTTGCACTAGGGCTTGTAAGGAAGGGTCTTTAGTGGGTTCGCGGCGCATTAGCCAAACAAATAAGTCTTGGTCTTCTTCTATTAGAAGGCGTTTATAATCACTTTTTAATTGTTCAGAAAGCTGGTTATAACGGCCATCTAAAAAAGGAATGAGGAGTAAATCTAGCTCCCACATACCACGGCGACTTTGCCAGTAAAGGCGGTTACGCTCGGTTGTTTCAGGCGTTGATGTACAAGAAGAAAGGGTTGCGTCGGTCATATCAGCCTCAAAATTTACTTACATCAAAAGAGTAAACACCCAGTCTAAGCGCAAACCCCAAGTAAACCAAATACTTCTAACCAATTGAGTATAAGCACTTGTTTACAAGACGATTATTGTGTAATTACTAAAAGGCAACTATGCTAGTTAAATCAAAAACCTAACACCCAGAGACGGAGTGAAGGGCATGACCAAATCTGAACTTGTAGAACAAATTGCATTACGCAAAAACAATCTAAGCCTTAAACAGGTGGAATTGGCTGTTAAGTTACTGCTTGATTATATGACCGACACCCTAGCCACGGGTGGACGCATTGAAATTAGAGGTTTTGGCAGTTTTTCTTTGCATTACCGTGAACCACGTAAAGGCCGCAACCCCAAAACAGGAGCAAGCGTACAGCTAGAAGGCAAGTACGTGCCTCACTTTAAACCTGGCAAAGAACTGCGTGAGCAGGTTAACGAAGGCTAGGTATTCTTCTTAAAACCAGAGAAAAGTATGAAACTTATTAAATCACTTTTCACCCTAGTGCTAGTTTTGGCCCTATTATTGCTAGGCATTTGGTTTACTTTACGCAATCAACAGCCAGTCCCCTTAGACCTACTCTTCCTTAAATTACCTGAAAACAGCTTAGCTCTCTGGCTTATTCTTAGTTTAATTACAGGGCTGGTGTTGGGTGTTTTGCTTATGTTGCCTAGGTTTGCTAGCCACAAAGCCAAGTTGTTAAGCCAAGAACGCCAGTTAAAACAGCAGAAAGAAGAGCTACATAAACTGCGTACTCTTACTTTTAAAGCACCAGAGTAATTTATGTTTACTAGTCAGCGATAGACTATTTATGCCACTGGAAATTTTACTTTTTGTTGTGCTCTTTTTGGCGCTTGCTTTAGGCTGGTGGCTGGGCCGTAAAGAGCGCCGCCGTAAACTGCCGCCACCAGGCACCACAAGTGAACTAAGCCGTGATTATTTTGTTGGCCTAAATTACCTGCTTAATGAACAGCCCGATGCCGCCATAGAAACCTTTATTAAGGCACTAGAAGTTAATTCTGACACCATAGAAACCCACATTGCTTTAGGCAACTTGTTTCGCACCCGTGGCGAATCAGACAAGGCGGTGCGCGTACATCAAAACCTGTTCGCACGTCCAAGCCTAACTAAAGAACAGGCTGCTAGGGTGCAGTTTGAACTAGCCAAAGATTTTATGGCAGCAGGCTTGTTAGACCGAGCCGAACGCTTGTTAAGCGAGTTGGTTGGGCAGAACAGCCCTACAGGGCAAGCTAGCCAAATACTTTTGGTTGACTTGTATGAACGCGAAAAAGAATGGCAAAAAGCCATTCATACTATTTCGCCAACCATGTTGAAAGAAAACCTACAGTTAAGAAAAGCCGCTGCCCACTATGCTTGTGAACTGGCTGCCACCCAGCTTGGAAAAAGCAACATTGCCGCTGCTCGTAAGCTATTAAAACAAGCCGCAGCCTTTGATGCTGCTTGTATCCGCGCCACTTTATTAATGGCGCAGCTAGAATTACAAGGCGGCAGCGCCAAGGCTGCAATAAGAATTTTGTTACGAATACCCGAACAAGACCCCGCTTATATTCCAATCATGTTACAAACTTTGGTGGATGCTTATCAGCTGTTAGACCAGCCTAAAGAGCTAGTCAACACCTTAGAAAAAATCTTGGCAGAGCATAATTACACCTCGGTCCTTATTCATTTGGCAGAAATACTAAGGCAAAAAGGTCGACACCAAGAAGCCTTAGAAAAGGTGGACTATTACATGCTGCGGCAGGGTTCACTTAAAGGTGTCGATTATTTAATTAACCTTTATCTGCACCAAGCCGGTGGCGATGAACGCGCCCACCTATTAACCCTAAGAAACTTAACCCACCAGCTACTACAACAAAAACCTGAACACCAGTGTGGTAGTTGTGGTTTTGAAAGTAAGCAGCTGTATTGGCAATGCCCCAAGTGCCGTGAATGGGGCAGTATTAAGCCAATTATTGGGGTAGAAGGCGAATAATGCCTTCCAATGCCTGATTAGGGTTAGCCGCTTGTGTAATGGGGCGGCCAATCACTAGGTGGGTGCTGCCTGCTGCCATCGCCGCTTCAGGTGTCATAATGCGTTGTTGGTCATCTGCCTTACTCGTTGCTGGCCTAATGCCTGGCGTTACTTTCAAAAAGTCTGACCCTAATTTGGCTTGTAATAAACTGGCTTCTTGTGCCGAACAAACCACACCATCTAAACCTGCTTGTTGCGTTAGCTTAGCTAAATTTAGCACCTGTTCTTCTAACGAACGCTCGATACCTAATTCCTGTAAATCTGCCTGCGCCATACTGGTTAATACGGTTACGGCAATTAGCTGGGTTTTTAAGTTGTGCTTTACTAAACTTTCTTTTGCCGCTTGCATCATGCGTAACCCACCACTGGCATGAACATTTACCATCCAAACACCCTGCTCGGCTGCCGCTAAAACAGCTTGGGCGCAGGTGTTAGGAATGTCGTGGTATTTCAAATCTAAAAACACTTCAAAACCGCGCTGATGCAAAGCACTAAGAATGCTGGGGCCTGCACGGGTGAATAGCTCTTTACCCACTTTTACACGGCAAAGCTTAGCATCTAGCTGGTCTGCTAAAGCCAAGGCTTGTTCAGCAGAAGGAAAGTCGAGTGCAACAATGATTGGGCTCACTAGGGCCTCCATAAGGTTGGGTAAGGTTTGCAGCTTGTAAAAGTAAAACCCAGATTAAAGCAGTAATGCTTGCGCTTAATCAACAAACAAGGTGCTGCTGTAACATTTCTTTCCTAGCTCAAACGGCTAACCACTTCTAAGCTAAAATTGTCAGTTCAGCAAAGACTGGCACCTTAAGTTTAAATCTCATACCTAAAATTTAAATAAAGCCAAGAACGAGGATTTGAAAATGCAAGGAAAGTCTATCAAATATAAAACGTTGGTTTTTGCTTTATTGTCTCTGTTAGCTTTTAGTCCGGCAGGGTTTGCCAATGAACCAACAAGCCCTATCAAAGGAAAGCAAACAACCATTCAGCAGTCGGTAAGCCGCATCAATATTAATCAAGCCAGTGCTGAACAACTAAGCTCTTTACCGGGCATTGGTCCTTTAAAAGCTGAAGCCATTATTCTAGTAAGGGAACAAAAAGGCAGTTTTACTAACCTAACTGACTTACAGCAAGTTAAAGGAATAGGCACAAAAACCACCGCACGTTTAGAACACCTAATTAGCTTTTAAAAGCTAAAAAAAAGCCCACATATAAAGTGGGCTTTATTGGTGTTGCTTAAACGTAATTAGATACGCAAGGCACCATCACATTCAACAACACGGCCAGAGAAGTAATCATTCTCTACTATGTAACGCACTGTGTGTGCAATTTCATCTGGCTGACCTAAACGCTTCAAAGGAATACCAGCAACAATTTTACCTAGCACTTCTTCAGGCATGGCTGAAACCATGTCAGTAGCAACGAAACCAGGCGCAATAGCACCAGTACGAATGCCATAACGCGATAATTCTTTAGCCCAAGCAACGGTCATAGCAACCACGCCCGCTTTAGCAGCCGCATAGTTAGTTTGGCCCATGTTACCGGCGCGAGAAATAGAAGAGATGTTAATAATAACGCCTTTGCTATCTAGCTTAATCATTTGTGCTGCTGCTTCACGGCCACACAAGAAAACGCCCGTTAGGTTAACGTCCATTACTTGTTGCCAGTTAGCAAGGCTCATTTTGCCAGTAACTTCGCCATTTTTAGCTTTAATTAACAGGCCATCGCGGGTAATACCGGCATTGTTAACTAGCACATCTAGCGTACCAAAATCTTTAGCAATCTGTTCAAAAGTGCTTTCTACGGCTGTTTCTTCTGCAACGTTAGCTAGGTAATAATGGCCATCACCACCGGCTTCTTTAACTAGGGCAAGGGTAGCTTTTAACTTGTCTTCATCTAAGTCAATCAACGCTAACTTTGCACCCTGTGCAGCTAAGTTAAGTGCCATTGCTTTACCTAAGCCTTGAGCACCGCCTGTAATTGCAATCACTGCGCCTTTTATTTGCATGGTTCACCCCTATCTTTTCTTAGTATGTAAAAAAAATTAACTTATACTTACGTGTCTTAGACAATATAACGCATCATCTCGCACTTGCGAAATAGGAAAAGTGAAACTTAGTGAAAATAGTTGACCAATGCGTCACTAATAGCAAAATTAACCTTTACACTTGAAGAATAGAGTAAGAGTCACCACCTATTTATTACCTGCTTCTAATGATAAGGCTAAAAATATGCCCCTACTGTTTTTTTTATTGGTTTGGCCACTGGCTGAAATATGGTTAATGATTCAAGTTGGCCAGCAAACCGGCGCTTTTTCTACACTGCTGTTTATCATTGCTACAGCGGTGCTGGGCTTATTGTTAGTGCAGCTAGAATGGCAACGCTTAAGGTTGGTGATGCATGAAAAAATGCAGCAGGGTGAAGCACCGATTGGCGCTATTCTTGAAAGTGCAGCGGTGGGTTTAGCTGGCATACTTTTGTTTATTCCTGGTTTTATTTCAGATTTTATAGGCGTGTTACTACTCCTGCCTTTTACACGAAAATTATTAGTGCGCCCCTTGAAAAACAGAAGCCAAGACACCATCTATCAACAGCAGCAGGCTAATTATCAGCAACAAGGTACTGATTACTATAAAAAAAGTAATCAAACATCAGAGCAAGATAATTTAGCAGGTTCAGGACGTGTGCTTGAAGGGGAGTATCAAAGAAAAGATGATAAAGAGCCTTGAAATAATTTTCATTACCCCCATTAAACTAGTGCAACAAAATTTCTGCCTGTTCTAAAGTAAGAGCAGGCAATCCGGACAGCCGGAACAGCAAGTAAAACAAGCAAAATGCTTAAACAATAAGTTGACCTATCAGGAGACATTCAGCAATGAAAATCCGTCCTTTGCACGATCGCGTAGTCGTTCGTCGTATGGAAGAAGAAACCACCACCCCTGGCGGTATCGTTCTACCAGGCAGTGCCAAAGAAAAACCCCAACAGGGTGAAGTTGTTGCTATCGGTGAAGGTCGCTTTGTTGATGGTCAGCTGCGTCCTCTGTCAGTTAAGCCCGGTGATAAGGTGATTTTTGGCAGTTACGCAGGCAGCACCATTAAAATTGATGGTGAAGAACTACTGATCCTGAACGAAAGCGAAATTTTCGGTGTACTAGAAAGCTAAGCGCTTTTTACCTAACACCCCTCTCTATCCAATACAGTTATTTAAGAACAGGAAACGAAAATGGCAGCTAAAGATGTACGTTTCGGTGATGACGCTCGTAAGCGCATGATTGCCGGTGTCAATATTCTAGCCGATGCAGTAAAAACTACCCTAGGCCCTAAGGGTCGTAATGTTGTACTAGACAAATCTTACGGTTCACCTACCGTTACTAAAGACGGTGTATCCGTTGCGCGTGAAATCGAACTAAAAGACAAGTTCGAAAACATGGGCGCACAAATGGTTAAAGAAGTAGCGTCTAAAGCTTCTGATGAAGCAGGTGACGGTACTACGACTGCAACCGTTCTAGCACAAGCCATTGTTAACGAAGGCTTTAAGGTTGTTACTGCGGGTATGAACCCGATGGATCTTAAGCGCGGTATCGACAAAGCCGTAGCCGTAGCGGTTGAAGAAATTAAAAAGCTCGCTAAGCCTTGCGCAGACACCAAGTCTATCGCCCAAGTCGGTACTATTTCTGCTAATGGTGATGCGCGCATTGGTGAAATCATTGCTAATGCAATGGAAAAAGTGGGTAAAGAAGGCGTAATTACAGTTGATGAAGGCCGTGGTTTTGAAGATGAGCTAGAAGTGGTTGAAGGTATGCAGTTCGACCGTGGCTATATCTCTCCTTACTTTGTAAACAATCAGGATAATATGTCTGCCGAAATGGAAGACCCCTATATTCTGTTAGTAGACAAAAAAATCTCTAATATCCGTGAGCTATTGCCAGTACTAGAAGCAACTGCTAAAAGCGGCAAGCCTTTGCTAATTATCGCTGAAGACATTGAAGGCGAAGCTATGGCAACGCTGGTTGTTAACAACATGCGTGGCATCGTTAAAGTAGCTGCTGCAAAAGCACCTGGCTTTGGCGACCGTCGTAAAGCAATGCTACAAGACATCGCTATTCTGAGTAATGCTACTGTTATTTCAGAAGAAGTTGGCCTAAACCTAGAAGATGCAACGCTAGAACACCTAGGTACCGCTAAGCGCGCCGTGCTAACCAAAGAATCAACCACCATTATTGATGGTGCGGGTAGCCAAGAAGACATCGAGTCACGCGTTAAGCAGATTCGTGCGCAAATGGAAGACACCACTTCTGACTACGACCGTGAAAAACTACAAGAGCGCCTAGCTAAACTTGCTGGCGGTGTTGCTGTTATTCGTATCGGTGCTGCTTCTGAAATGGAAATGAAAGAGAAGAAAGCCCGTGTTGAAGATGCTCTGCACTCAACTCGCGCAGCAGTAGAAGAAGGTGTTGTACCTGGTGGCGGTACTGCGTTAATTCGTGTACTAGAAGCTGTTAGAGCCGTTAAAGGTGACAACGAAGACCAAAACCACGGTATTGCAATTGCTCTACGTGCGATGGAAGCACCTCTACGCCAAATCGTTACTAACGCTGGCGAAGAAGCGTCTGTTGTGGTTGCTAAAGTTAAAGAAGGTACTGGCAACTTTGGTTACAATGCCCAAACGGGTGTTTACGGTGACCTAGTTGAAATGGGTGTTCTTGACCCAGCTAAAGTAACACGTACTGCACTACAATCTGCTGCATCGGTTGGTGGTCTAATGATTACTACCCAGTGCATGGTTGCTGAACTACCAGAAGAAAAATCTGCTGGTGGTATGGGCGACATGGGTGGCATGGGCGGTATGGGTGGCATGGGCGGTATGATGTAATCCGCTTTACCCCTTAAGCTTTAAAATTAAACCCCGACCTAAAAAGTCGGGGTTTTTTTATTGCTGTCCTAAGCTTTTAGCTGTGGCAGAATGCTTAGCTTATTTCCTCACTTGCACGGAGGCTTTATGACACCGCCCCTCGTTTGGATTCTTCTGGGTTTATTTTTAATTCTTTCTGAATTGGTTGCGACTAGCATCATTGCCGTTTTTCTTGGCCTAGGTGCTTTAGCTACTGGTGGTTTACTTTACCTAGGAATAATCAACAGCCTAACGTTACAACTATTAGTATTCAGTGCTGTTAGTTTACTTAGCCTGCTTTTAGCACGCCGCCGCCTTAAACAGCTCTTTGTGGGTGGCACGATACAAAAAAACCAACACTCCAACTTTTTACAACAAGCCATAGGTCAACGCGTTGAAGTGGTAAGCAACTTTGAACAGGGCGCAGGTCGAGTAAAATTAAATGGCGTACAATGGACGGCCTATAGCGAAGAAGCCTTAAAAAAAGGTGATGCCGCTTGGATTATCCATAACGAAGGTATAGAACTTTATATCGCTAGTAAAAAACCTAACACTACTAACAACAATGCTTAATAAGGAGTTTTTATGGAATTAGAATTCAACGTTATTCTAGCCTTTGGCCTAGCGCTTTTTGTTATTATTACCATCCTCAAAACTGCTCGCATTGTGCCCCAGCGCAGTAATTTTGTAATAGAAAGGCTGGGCAAATTCAGCCGCACCCTAGATTCAGGCTTTCATTTATTAGTGCCTTTTATCGACAAAGTAGCCTATCAGCACACTTTAAAAGAAGAAGTGATTGATGTTGATCGTCAAGCTTGCGTGACCAAAGACAATATTCAAGTGGGCATTAACGGCGTGATGTACATTCAAGTGATTGATGCTCACAAAGCCAGCTACGGAATTAACGACTATCGCTATGCTGCTTCACAGTTAGCCCAAACCACCATGCGTTCGGTGATTGGCCAAACCGATTTAGACAAAACTTTTGAAGAGCGCACCAAAATTAACGAAGAAGTGGTTAAAGCCCTTGATGAAGCGGCTGCACCTTGGGGCATTAAAGTACTTCGCTATGAAATATCTGACATTGAACTACCCGCCAGTATTAAAGATGCCTTAGAACAACAAATGCGTGCTGAACGTGAAAGGCGTGCCGCCATTGCCAAGTCTGAAGGCGAGCGTCAATCCATGATTAACGTGTCTGAAGGCCAGAAACAAGAAGTGATTAATATGTCGGAAGCTGAAAAGCAAAAGCAGATTAACGAAGCCGAAGGCCGTGCCAAAGAAATTGAGTTGATAGCCAATGCAACCGCTGATGGTTTACAAAAAATTGCCCTCGCCATTAAAGAAGAAGGTGGGCATGAGGCAATGAACCTACGCATAGCCGAACAGTACATAAAAGAGTTTGGTAACCTTGCCAAAACCAATAACACCATGATTATTCCTGCCGAGCTTGCCAATATTGGCGGTGCAGTTGCCGGTCTTAATTCAATTCTTCAAGCAAAAGCCACAAAATAAATTATGACTCAATACGATGCACGTGCAATAGAAGTTCTTACTGGTTTAGATCCTGTTCGTAAGCGTCCGGGTATGTACACAGATACCACTCGCCCCAATCACCTTGCCCAAGAAGTGATAGACAACAGCATTGATGAAGCCTTAGCAGGCCATGCTAATAAGGTCACTGTTACGCTGCATGCTAATAATTCAATTAGTGTGCAAGACAATGGCCGCGGTATGCCAACCGATATTCACCCAGACTATGGTATTTCAGGTGTCGAGCTAATTCTTACCCAGCTTCATGCCGGTGGTAAGTTTTCTAGTGACAACTATGAATTTGCAGGTGGTTTGCATGGGGTGGGTGTTTCGGTGGTTAATGCCCTATCCGAATCTTTGGAAGTATTGGTGCGCCGTGATGGTAAAATTAGCCGCATTGCCTTTGCTAAGGGTGAAAAAATTAGCGAGCTTGAAGAAGTGGGCAAGTGTGCTAAAAAAGACACGGGAACAGAAGTAACCTTTACTGCCGATGCCAGCTATTTTGACAGTCCTAATTATTCTACAACACGCTTGCAACACCTGTTGCGTGCCAAGGCTGTGCTTTGCCCTGGGCTTACCGTTATTTTTATTAATGAGCAAAAGAAAGACCCAGAAACAGGCGAAAAGCTTAGTTTAGAATGGTGCTATCACGACGGTTTAAATGACTATTTACAACAAGCCTGCCACGGCTGGGAAACCTTGCCAGCCACCCCTTTTCAGGGCAGTTTTAAAGCCATCCATGAGGCGGTTGATTGGGCTGTGGTTTGGTTTCCTGAAGGTGGCGATTTAACCCAAGAAAGCTACGTTAACCTCATTCCCACCGCCCAAGGCGGCACCCACGTTAATGGCCTGCGAAGTGGTTTGTTAGATGCACTGCGAGATTTTTGTGAATACCGCAACCTTTTACCTAGAGGTGTTAAGCTGGCACCCGAAGACCTTTGGCACGACTGTAGCTATGTCTTGTCACTTAAAATGCAAGATGCCCAGTTTTCTGGTCAAACCAAAGAGCGCTTATCGTCTCGGCAAAGTGCTACCTTTATTAGCGGTGTCATTAAAGATGCTTTTTCGCTGTGGCTAAATCAGCACACGCTTGATGCAGAAAGGTTGGCTGAACTGGTGCTTAGCCGCACGAACCAGCGTTTAAAAGCCGCTAAAAAAGTGGTTAGAAAAAGAATCACCCAAGGCCCAGCTTTGCCTGGCAAGCTTGCCGATTGCACAGGCCCAGACACCGCCCGCAGCGAACTGTTTTTGGTGGAAGGTGATTCTGCCGGTGGTTCAGCTAAGCAAGCCAGAGACAGAACCTTTCAAGCCATTTTGCCGTTAAGAGGTAAAATTCTTAATACGTGGGAAGTGGATTCGTCTGAAATTTTAGCTTCACAAGAGGTGCATGACATAGCCGTTGCTATTGGTATGGACCCAGGTTCAGAAGATTTAAGCGGTTTGCGTTACGGTAAAATTTGTATTCTTGCCGATGCTGACTCAGACGGTTTGCACATAGCCACGCTTATTTGTGCGCTTTTTTTACGCCACTTTCCAGCCTTGGTTAATCATGGGCATGTGTTTGTTGCTATGCCGCCCCTTTACCGAATTGATTGCGGTAAAGAAGTTTTTTATGCCTTGGATGAAAGCGAAAAAGATGCTGTCTTTGACCGTTTAAGTGGCCGTAAAGCCAAAATAAACCTACAGCGTTTTAAAGGCTTGGGTGAGATGAACCCTTCGCAATTACGCGAAACCACCATGGCACCTGAAACGCGCCGCCTAGTACAATTAGTGCGTGAAGAAGGAGACCAAGCCATGGAAATGTTGGATATGTTGTTGGCTAAAAAGCGTTCGCCTGACCGTAAAAACTGGTTGGAATCGAAAGGTAATCTAGCTGAGGTGTAAGCCTCAGCTATCAAGCTTACTCATCATCAAATTTTCTGCCAGGTTTAATGCTGCTGCCTTTAATAATTTTTACTGGCAAGGTGCTGTAGGCACGAATAATGCCTTTACGGCCAGTAAGGGCAGGAACAACCACTTGGCTGGGTGTGTGTTCGTCTGAATCGGGGTAGCTTGCACGGTCTATTTCATTGCCCATTAAAAAGTTAGCTATGGCATACATATCTGATTGCGAGATTTTAAAGGTATCTAAACCGCCATACATTTGAAATTCACGCTTTTTATAAGCAACAAATGTACGGTTAATATTTTGTGTTAACGCTTCAACAAAAATAATGTTGGATTGGTTAATGCCTGTACCTACAATGCTACTTTTAAGTGCTTGAATAAACAAAACATCAATGGGCATGTTTTCAAAGGTGCGTTGAGCGCCCTTGGTGCGTGTTAGTAATTCACCAATATTGCTCGTTAAATTTTCACGCAAGTTTTTACTAATGTATTTGTAAAGGTCAATGGGGTTTTGCATGGCAATGTCGCGGCCTTTTACATTGCGACTCCATTCACCACGGTAGTTAACTTCAATTTTTCCATAAATAGAACGGCTACTAACCAAAGTTATGCCGTAACTGTGCAGCACAACATGGTCTACGTTAACGGTGCGATCTTCCTCAAATGCCAAGCGTATATCGTTTAATAAAAGTACGTCTTCATTACTTTTAAAAGCATTACGCAAACGTGTTGCCGATTCAGCGCAGGTCTCTTCAGAACGAGGATCGGCATCTGGGCGGTGTACATAGTCTTTTAAAATCATTACAAATCTCCCAGCCCACAAATTATAGAACAGCTCATATTTATTTGATTATAACCAGTGGCCTAGCTAACCGATAGTCACCTGTGCAATGTCTGTATATTTAATCAGCTAATTATTTGCGCTAAACCTGCTTCAGGTTACACTAGTGCCCCAATTTGTAGAGAAGGATTCACACTGCATGACTAGCTATAGCGAATTTGTCGACGACAACTTTGAGCGCCAAAGTCTTAGGGAGTACACAGAAAAAGCTTACCTAGACTATTCCATGTACGTTATTTTAGACCGTGCTTTGCCACATATTGGTGATGGTTTAAAACCTGTGCAGCGGCGCATTATCTACGCCATGAGTGAACTAGGATTGTCTGCTACGGCCAAATATAAAAAGTCGGCCCGCACCGTGGGTGATGTGTTGGGTAAGTTCCACCCCCACGGTGATTCAGCTTGTTATGAAGCGATGGTGTTAATGGCGCAAGATTTCAGCTACCGCTACCCTTTGGTGGATGGGCAAGGTAACTGGGGTAGCCCTGATGATCCTAAATCTTTTGCCGCCATGCGTTATACCGAATCTCGTCTGGCTCGTTTTTCTGAAGTGTTACTTAAAGAACTAGGCCAAGGCACCGTAAATTGGGTGCCTAACTTTGATGGCACTATGGATGAGCCGGAAGTTTTACCGGCACGCCTGCCCCATATTTTATTAAACGGCGGCAGTGGCATTGCAGTGGGCATGGCAACCGATATGCCACCGCATAACGTTAAAGAAGTGGTGCAAGCAACCCTGTACCTATTAAAAAATCCTGATGCTAGCATTAGTGATTTAATGCAGTTCATTCCAGCGCCCGACTTTCCTACCGGTGCCGACATTATTACTTCAACAGAAGACCTGTATAAAATTTATTCGACTGGCCGTGGCACAGTGAAAAGCCGTGCAACTTGGCATTTAGAAGAAGGTGAGATTGTTATAGAGGCATTACCTCATCAGGTTTCACCCAGTAAAATTTTAGAACAAATAGCCGCCCAAATGCAGGCTAAGAAATTGCCATTACTGGCCGATTTGCGTGATGAATCCGACCACGAAAATGCCGTGCGCCTAGTGCTAGTACCGCGTTCTAATCGGATTGATATAGAACCGCTGATGGCGCACTTGTTTGCCACCACTGACCTTGAAAAAAATCATCGTGTTAATTTTAATATTATTGGTTTAGATGGTCGTCCACAGGTTAAACCTTTAAACACGCTGCTTAATGAATGGCTAGTTTTCCGCCGCACTACGGTTATTAACCGCCTACAAAGCCGCCTTAATAAAGTGGAAGACCGTTTACATTTATTGGCGGGTTTATTAATTGCTTACCTTAATCTTGATGAAGTCATTCGTATTATTCGTGAAGAGGAGGAGCCTAAAAAATAACTCATTCAACAGTTTGGTTTAAGTGAGCGCCAAGCCGATGCTATTTTAGATTTAAAACTTCGCCAGTTGGCCCGTTTAGAAGAGCAAAAAATTCGGGGTGAAGAGAAAGAGTTAGGTAGTGAACGTAAAAAAATCACTGATTTGCTAGCTTCTGATAAAAAACTAAGTAATTTAATTGCTAAAGAATTGCAAGAAGCCGCTGAAACCTTTGGTGATGAACGCCGTTGCCGGCTGGTTGAGCGCAAAGAAGCCAAGGCATTTTCAGAGTTAGATTTAATTGGCAATGAGCCCATTACTGTGGTGCTTTCTAGCCGTGGTTGGATACGTTCTGCCAAAGGCCATGACCTAGACCCAACCAGTTTAAGCTATAAAAGTGGTGATGCGTTTTTCTTAGCTGCACGCGGTAAATCAAACCAGCAATTGGTGGTGATTGACGACACTGGGCGCAGCTATGCCGTTGCTGCCCATGATTTGCCTTCTGCCCGCAGCCAAGGTGAGCCGCTAACCAGCCGCATTAATCCACCGGCAGGTTCTGAATTTAGGGGCATGTTAATGGGGCAGGAAGCACAGCAGGTATTGCTTGCTTCTGATGCAGGTTATGGTTTTATAACCAGTTTGGGTGAAATGGCCAGTAAAAATAAAGCCGGTAAAGCCTTATTAAATGCGCCCTTAGGCACGGAAGTTATGCAGCCACAGTTGTTACCAGAAGCTGCCTTAGATGCATTAAAAATAGCCGCTATTTCTAATGAGGGGCGTTTATTAATCTTTCCATTAAATGAGTTGCCACAGCTTACAAAAGGCAAGGGCAATAAAATCATTGATATTGCTGCTAGCCGATCTGCAGGCCGTGAAGAATATGTTAAAGCCTTAGTGGTATTGGCAATAGATGATAGTTTAAAAGTGACGGCAGGTAAGCGAACACTGACTTTAAAGCCTGCAGATTTAGAACACTACTTTGCCAAAAGAGGCAGTCGTGGCAGCAAGCTACCACGGGGTTTCCAAAAGGTTGATTTAATGGAAAAAGAGGCCGATTAAACCCTAAGATCAACACGGTTCCCTAAGCTGCCTTGGGGTTGTGGTGTGGGAACCGATGCTAGCAGCGACATAACCGCAGCACCTTCTGCTTCCCTTGCTTGCTTTACTAGGCCAATTTGTGCTTCTAGGTGTACTTGTGTATCACGCTGTTGCAGCGTAGACATTACCAAGGCTTCTGGACTTACATTGGAAATATTCATTCTAACTCCACATTGCTTAGAAATTTCATCTACTCTAACAACCCTTAGGCTGTATTTATAGTAAGATTTCATTATTTTTTGAGGTTAAAGCGTGTCAGCCCCTAATTCTTCCATTGATAACACTGCCACTCAAAATGAGTTTAAGCAGTTTTTAGGCATTTTTCGTTACACTCGCCGTGCCATTGATTTAGTTTGGCAAACATCACGCCGTTTAACTTTGGGGTTAATGCTGCTAACAGTATTAGTGGGCAGTTTGCCAGCCGTTGCTGCTTATTTAGGTAAACTGATTGTTGATGCTGTGCTCTTGGCTATGTCTGTTTACCAAACCACTGGCCTTGTGGAATATCAACCGCTGCTTAACTATGTGTTGCTAGAAGCACTGATTCTTACCTGCCTAAGCGCCGCCCAAAGAGCTACCACTGCCCACCAAGCCTTATTAAGGGGTTTGTTAGGCCAAAAAGTAAATGAAATGATTCTTGAAAAGGCGCAAACCCTGTCTTTAGCGCAATTTGAAGATTCTGAGTTTTACGATAAGCTAACCCGTGCCAGACGCGAAGCTTCCACCCGCCCTTTAGCTTTGGTGAACAAAACTTTTAGCCTGTTACAAAATGGCATTGCCTTAATGGGCTTTTCATTCTTGTTAATCCAGTTTTCGCCTTGGGTGATGTTGCTATTGTTTGTGGGTGCGCTGCCTGTTTTTATTGCTGAAACTAAGTTTTCAGGCGATGCCTTTCAAATCTTTCGTTTTCGTTCCCAAGAAACCCGTACCCAACTTTATTTAGAAACCCTGCTGGCGCGTGAAGACACCATTAAAGAAGTGAAACTTTTTCAGCTGGGTGATTTATTGCTTGGCCGCTATAAAGGTATTTTTGCTAAACTTTTTGTTGAAAACCGCCGCCTTATTTTACGCCGTGAAACTTGGGGCTTTATTCTTGGCTTATTGGGCACGCTCACCTTTTATGCTGCCTATGCTTGGGTTATTTTTGAAACGGTGATAGGCAAAATTACCCTTGGTGATATGACCATGTACCTGCTAGTTTTTAAGCAGGGGCAAACAGCCGTAAGTGCCAGCTTAACTTCAGTTAGCGGCATGTATGAAGACAATCTCTACCTTTCCAACCTGTATGAATACTTGGAACAACCCGTTCCTAATGAATCGGGCGAACTTGTGGTGGGTGTGCAACCTGGCGATGGTTTGCGTTTTGAAGGGGTTAGTTTTACCTACCCAGGCGCTAACAAACCTGCTTTAGAAGCCATTAACCTGCATATAAAGCCCGGCGAAAGCTTAGCTTTGGTGGGCGAAAATGGTTCAGGAAAAACTACCCTTATTAAGTTGTTAACGCGGCTTTATGATCCTGACTTTGGCCGAGTGCTACTTGATGGCAGTGACCTTAAAGACTGGAATCCTCAAGTTTTGCGCCAACGCATTGGGGTTATTTTTCAAGACTTTGTGCGCTACCAGTTTTTAGTTGGTGAAAACATTGGCATTGGTGATATTAGTGCTTTTGATGATGAAGCGCGTTGGCATAAAGCGGCTAGGGCAGGCATGGCCGATGAGTTTATTCAACGCTTGCCAGAGGGCTATAAAACTCAGCTAGGGCGCTGGTTTAAAGGTGGGCAAGAGCTTTCAGGCGGGCAATGGCAAAAAATAGCTTTATCACGGGCGTTTATGCGTGAAAAAGCCGATATTTTAGTGCTTGATGAACCTACGTCGGCTATGGATGCTGAAGCGGAAGCACAGATGTTTGGTTATTTTAGAAGCCATACGTTAAATAAAATGGCGATCTTAATTTCACACCGCTTTTCTACGGTGCGTATGGCCGACCAGATTGTGTATATCGACCAAGGGCAAATCATTGAACAGGGTAACCACCAGCAGTTGATGGAACTTAACCAGCGTTATGCTCACCTGTTCAACCTGCAAGCTAGCGGTTATCGCTAGCTGCTGATTATTAATTGCTAAGCACTTTTCTATTCTTCTATTTCTTTTACACAGTAGATGTGCCGATTTTTGGCGGTTTCTCTGGGTGTAATCTGGCCTACCCAAACTTTTACGTCTCTTAACCAAGGTAGGTGTTTAGCCTTGGCTTTTAGGCGCGCTTCAAACGCATCTAACTGGGTTAGATCAATTAAATCTGCTGAATAGAATAAATCGACATCTAGGCTAAGGTTTAAATAATGCAAGGTGGTGTGGTGTGGGCGCTCATAATCGGCATCCCCGTGCCAACATTGGTCTAGCTTTGCCATAATATCAGGGCGCAGTGGCAGCATATTGGCAGGGTCAGGGTTGTCGGTTTCTTCATCGTCTTCTGGGTCAATATGAAAGGTGACATCAGAGATGTGATCGAAGTCATCACGCAGTTTTCTGGCAACCCACACCCCAATTTCATGCCCTTCAGAAACGCTTAAATAAGGTGCGACTTGCAGGTGAATATCAAGCAACGTACGGCTACCCATGGTTCGGGTACGCAAGTGGTGAACATCACGTACACCGGCAATGGTTTTGGCTGCGGCATAAATTTTTTCGGTTTCTTCTGGTGGAAGGGCTGTATCAACCAGTTCTTTTAAGCTGTCCCAAATAAGCTCTGCGCCCATTTTTGCGACCATAACACCGACTATAACGGCGGCAATTTGGTCTAACCAAGTGAAGCCAAATAAGCTACCTAAAATAGCCACAAACACCACGATGGATGAGAGTGCATCAGTGCGGTGGTGCCAAGCGTTGGCTTCTAATAGTTTGGAATTAATTTTTTTGGCTATTTTTAAAGTGTAGCGATAAATCCATTCTTTACTTAACACCGATGCCGCTGCAACAAGTAAGGCTAAAGCGCTGGGAATAATAAGCTCGCCAGGTTTTAGTAGGCGGCTAATGCTATCCCAAACCAAGGCACCGGCAACGGCAATTAAAATGGTTCCTAGTAATAGGGTGGCAAGGGTTTCGTAGCGGTCGTGACCGTAGGGGTGGTCTTCATCGGGCTTTTGGCGGCCAAAATGTGTGGCAGCTAGCACTAAAATATCACTGAGTAGATCAGATAAAGAGTGAATGGCATCGGCTATTAAAGCACTGGAGTTAGCCCAAACGCCGACAAGTATTTTCGCTAGGGCGTTAAGGGCATTCACCAACATGCCTATTAGCGTTACTTTATGGGCAGCGCGTGTTTCTGCTGCTCGATTATTAGGCATTTTTATTACCTGTTAGAGTCGGCCTAGGTGGTTTTTTACCGGATTAGCGTAAAGTCTTAGCCACTGTTCTTTGTAAGCTTCAGGGCAGGTAGCTAGGCGTTGAGTAAATTCAGCTTTAGTGCGTGCATCAAAAGTAGGAATAGTTAAATCTTCCGCTTCATTTAATGCTTCTAAGGCTAGGTAGTTACTAGGGTAAAGCTTGTAAAGCTGGCGAATTTGTTTGTCGACTTCTGCTGCTACGGCATCAGCATCGGCA
>JAAYGA010000307.1 GCA_012727935.1 Pseudomonadaceae bacterium
AACGGCCTTTTTTAGCTGTTTTTTTGAGTTTTCGAGTCATTTTCTGAAAAGCTCAATAATAAGCTGAGATTTTCAGAGGTTCCTTAAATATAGGGAATAACATATTCCCCAGATTGAATGATAAACACGGGCTTATGATCTGTGGGTATGAATGGGGGTTTAGTGAAAAAGACCAAAGGATGGTTGAGTCAGGTGAAGAGATATTTTTCGACAAAGATGCAGTAACAGTATTTCCAAATAAATCACCTGCACATGGGAAAAGAGCCTTTTCTTGGAAATATGATAATAGAGTTATAAAATGGTTTTCCTTATGGGGGCATCCTTTAAGTCGTGAGGCTCTTGGTGGAGACTTTGAAAAGTGTCTTGTTCAGACAAACTGGTGTAATACTGAAGGGCATAAGATTGATGAAGATTATTACCATAAACTCACAAACTCTGAACAACTCGAAAACTTTATTTTTCATATAAAAGAATTAGAACCATCGCTCATTTTATTTATGGGTTCAGAAATGATAAATATTTTGCAGGATAAAAATGTTATGAAACTATTTTCCGAAGTGATGGGAAATCCAGAGTCACCACCAACAAAATCCCAAAAGCCATTTTCTGGCAGGCAATTTAAAATTGGTTTTCAGAGTTTTACAAAATGTGAAGTTATTTCTTTACCTCATCCAAGCAGTTCCCGAGGCTTGAGTGATGATTATATATCGCTTTTTGCAGATGAAATTGGCGGCTTAATAACCGGATTAAAGCTGAGAAAAGGGATTGCTGCCTAACAAACGCTTACAGGGTGACGCGGCTGTGCCGCGCACCTGAAGCGGGCGTTATAAGTCATTGAGAGTTTGTGCATGGGGTTGATTGAAGCAATTATAGTTGGCCTTCAGTTCAAACGGCTAGAAAGGCCGTTGGTGTTCGTTACTATGCTTTTTGCGCTAGTGTGCTTCGTCGCGCTCGGTATAGTAATTGTTTTTGCGGGTATTGAGCTTCTATCATCAGGCAAGGGTTTGATTCCGACCCTGGGGGCAATTTTATTGTCGTCCGTATTTTTCGGGCTGTCCGCCGTGTGCGGCCATTTTGTCAAAAAGTGCGTGCAGTAAATGCCTTATAACCATACGCAGCACTACGCCGCCGCAAGCGGCGGCGGGACGCTCGTAAACTCGCGCCCGTGTGCTTAGGCGTTAAATGTCAATCCAAATTAAGGAGCATCAATGAGCCAGCTAGAAGAAACACAAGAATCCCTATCTCGGATGCAGGCATTTGACCCGAAAAGCCTTGCAAGAGAAGAAGAACTTGGAAGGAATTTTGATTTTTCAGCCATAGTTGCACCTGCTGCAAAGCTGATACGCCTTTATAACCAGCTCGGCCTGTCAACCCTTGATGATTTTCCCGATCAAATATTGGTACAAATAAAGCAGCAGGCAGATGCCGACTTTAATCGCTTTCAGCAAGTTTTAGACTTTGACCCCACTACTGTCCAAAACCAAAATCCAACTCAGCCTAGAGATCAACTTATTCAGCAGGTTACAGCTGCTTACGATCCGGCTTTTCAGAAATTATTCCCCTTCATTTCCTACGGAACCAGCAAGTCTGTCGATTTTCAGAGAATGGAAAATGAAGCTAGAGCAATGCTTCAAAACGTTAAGGACGAAGCGGATGAAATCACCAATCAGCTTACTGAGCACCAAGAACAGGCTCAAGGTGTGTTGGCTGATGTAAGGCGAGTCGCTGCTGAACAAGGAGTGTCTCAACAGGCAATATATTTCAAAGATGAAGCTGAAGCACATGAAACACTTGCCGAAACGTGGCACAGCCGAACGGTTAAGCTTGCCTGGGGGCTAGGTGCTTATGCCTTTGCCAGCATATTTTTTCACAAATGGTCGTGGCTGCAGCCTGAAGATACTATCCAATCTGTTCAGCTTATAACAAGTAAAGTCCTAATTTTTGGTGTTATCTCCTATATGCTATTTCTTTCTGCCAAAAATTTTCTGTCACACAAGCACAGCGCCATCGTTAACAAGCATAGGCAAAATGCACTCATGACCTATACGGCAATCACAGATTCAGCCGCAACCGAAGAAAGCAAAGATATAGTTCTCAACCATGCGTCTGCTTGCATTTTCTCACCACAAGATACTGGCTTCATCAAGTCTGAGTCGTCCTCGGGTAATACGAGATCAATCGTCGAGCTGCTCCCCAAAACCGCTGTAAGGCTTGATAGTCAGTGACATTTAACAAGGCCATCAAATTCGCTCCCTTCGGTCGCCGGACGCTCGCAAGCTCGCGCCGTTTATGGCGGCGTTATGGCTGCATGGCTTCTTAACCGTGCGCTTCGGAAAGTGGGCGCCAGGTTCATCACTTTTGAGCCTTGTGCCAAGCATCAAAAGCCCGCAGTGTCGTTCCTTGTGCTAATAGTGGGTTTTGCACAAAACCCACTCCGCACGGCGGGTTGCCAGTAAGCGGGTTTGCTGCCACTATTAGCAGCAGTACTTTTAACTGGGTGCCAGGGGCTGGCTATGCAAATTACCGTATCTTTGTGCCAATCCAGCATCCATAACCAGTCGCAGCACTACGCCGCCACAAGTGGCGGCGGGACGCTCGTAAACTCGCGCCCGTGTGCTTAGGCGTTAAGCCGAATACGGAGTTCAAGTGCAAGAAGAAGTTGAAGAGATACTTGCCACTGTGAAAAAGCTGGCTTCACGGTACAAAAAGATTACCGGTAAACCGTTGGGCGTCACCGGTGAAGTCGCAGAGTACAATGCAGCGACGCTACTCGGATTGGAGCTGGCAGAAGCCCGCACAGCGGGCTATGACGCAGTTGGATCGGGAGGACGAAAGATTCAGATCAAAGGCCGTTGCCTCAGCGACAATCCGAAACCTGGTCAACGCTTGGGTTCTATACGACTAGAGCACGAATGGGACTCGGTGCTGTTTGTTTTGATGAACGAGGACTACGAGGTCGTCGAGATGTGGGAGGCAGATCGCCCAGACGTTGAGGCTGCTCTGTTACATCCAGGATCGAAGGCGCGGAACGAGCGTGGTGCACTATCCGTCAACAAATTCAAACAAATAGGAGAAAAACTCTGGCCCGCGCAAATGGCTTAACAATCGCGTGCAGCGGACAACTTTCCGCTAGCGCTACAAGTTGCTCGCTGACGCGGGCGTTATGCGCTTCTGCGACACATTCTGTCGTTTGAGTGGCGTAAGCTGAAAAAAAGAAAAAGGGAAAATTTATGTCGAATTTCGATAAAAACTTTGAAGCAGCACGCCTTGCCATGCTGGCTAAGCAACATTCAGACATTGTGAAAGTTACAGGTGAGGTGGTTTTCTGTGCTGAAGATGATGAAGACCGCTTGAGTGGCACCTCTTGGACACTTGAAGAGGATATTTTCGATCAGGTTACGGAGTCTGGTTTCAAATTGCATCTGATTGAGCTTTTAGATGATTTTATTGCACACCGAGGCCAATGCAATGAGTTGCCCAAAAAAGAAGGGATAGTTCGTTTTGGTGATGGTGATTTGAGCATTGAGTGGTTGCCAGATGGCTCAACTCACCTTTCCAAAGGAGACTCGTAATGGAGGCACTGCTTGATGAGTATGGTAGAATTTTAAAAGAGCTAAAATTTGACTTATTTAACCATAATGAAGATAAGTACTCTGGTGTATTCTTGCCTGTCCCGTTTGATGAGTACTGGAGCTCTAGCCTAAAAATAATGTTGGTTGGCCGAGAAACTGCTGGTTGGAATACAGACAATCAAAAGAATACAATCAAGCGTGTAGCAGAGTTTTCTGAAAATAATAAAATTTCCGATCTTTTGCAAGAGGCCACTGGGCGTTACAAAAGACATCTACCAGTGAGTAAAGACGGGAAAGTTATTACAAAAACTCGAAGTCGTTTTAAGCAGTACTTTTTTCGGCTGGCGAAGGAGCTTGAAGTTAACCCTGAGTCAATTATTTATGGGAATTTATTTGCTTGGGATTACAACAAAAAAAGCCCTAGAACACGCCCGAAAAATGAGCTAAAAGAAATAACAGAAGTTTCTAAAAAGCTTCTTGCCGCTCAGATAAGGTGCTTGAGGCCAGACGTGATTATTTTTGCTGCTGGCTTTGTTGGTGTTGATCAAGTAATAAGGGATCTATTCGAAGAGAACTTTAGTGGCTATGAAAATGGCGAAGTTATATCTGGGAAATACTGGGAGTTTAAGCCAGTTGACGACGAATTTTCAAATATTGAATGTTTTAGAATTGCTCACCCTAGAGCAACGCATGGACATGGAGAGTTCCGAGAAAAAGTGATTCAGAGTATTAAAGCTCGTGCTGCTGGCTAATAGTTCGCATAACAAAGCATTGCAGCGGACAAGCCGCTGAATGCGGCGTTAAGTTTCAATACATACATCAAAATCTCATTTAGATAATAGGTATAATATGGACGATTTTTACTGGCTCTCACTTTCTGAAAGCAAGATAAAGAATGACTTTGACATCATTAAGGTAGATGTCATCAAAGATACTGACCTGAAAGGAATACTTTCTATCGAGAGCGCAGACGATCTGGTAAAGATAATCAAAGCATTTAAGAAAGCATCAATTAACTCTGCTGAAGATAAGTATTTTAAGTCAGAAAAGCACAAAATTGGCTTCATGCTTTTGAAGCATGAGGGATCAGTCTTTGACGAAGAACTTGGAATAAAGAAGAAACACTACATCAATAAAGAAGCAGCAAAGGAATGGAAGCAGAAATATCAATCAATATACCATCCAGATAAAAATGTTGGTGATAGCTCTATTGATTACGAGGAAGTGATGAGCAAGATCAATAAGATCTATAATCGAATGGTAGGTAAAGCATGACCGTTAACTTACCGTCAGTTGTTTATCATAAACTCAATGATCTTGTTGAAAAGCAAGAGTTAAATCATATTGCTAGTATTGTAACAAATTCCTTAAGTCAAGGCCATGTAACTGGAATTGTGAATGCCTTTTTTATTAACACTAAAATTTGTGTGAATGGTGTTCCATATATAAAAATTAGTGGTCTATCTACAATACTAAGAACAGGCAGTTCCGGTGCTGAAAGGCCATTGATTTACCAAGGAATGCCAGGAATTTTGTCTGCAGCAGAAATTATCGAAATTGAAGGCGAAGAGCATATATCAGGCCCAACACTTAGAGCAATTCTAGATGCTAGGATTTCTTTCACGGATGGAAGAACAAAACAATACTTACAAGTTGCCATGCAGGCCTATGAGCGCATCATAAACCTTTCACAAGTTCGAGACCTAAAAGAAGTATTTTTGGATGATATTCGCAACAATAGGCCGTTATTAAAAAGCCAGAGAATTGCTGAGCGTAACATTACTCGCTGTGAGTTCTCTAATCAGCCATTCACAAACCGAAGTGATGTTGAATTTGCACATATTGAGAGTGTTGTAACTCAACCATTACTTGCCCTGGATATTAACAATGGTGTAATAATAATGAAAAGTATACATCGTCAACTAACAAGCATGGGCATTCACGATTTCGAAGGAATGTATAATTTTTGCCTAGAGAATAATTATTCTACAGCCTGGGCAGACTAAAACTTAACAAGTAAATCCAGGTGACGCCTACGGCGCACCTGATTTAGGCGTTAGCTGTCTGGAGTACAAATGAGCACCTGCAGTAGATGCGGAAATCCGGTCGAGTTTAGATATGTGAATGGAAGGTGTATTCCATTGCATCTCTACGGTGGTTGTAATGGAAGCGGAAACTCAGGTGTAAATGATTATTCTGGCTACAACACAAGCCATGAAAGCACTTGTTTTTGTACAAGTTGTCCAGAGTGTGGAGAAGAAGTTTTCTTTATTCGACATAATGGGGGTAGT
>JAAYGA010000308.1 GCA_012727935.1 Pseudomonadaceae bacterium
ATTGCTTAAAGTTTAATTGCCCAAGGCAGTAAATGATCGAGTTTGTCGTTTTCTTTGCAGTGCGGCAGTTGCTCAAACAAGGCTGTTAAGTAAATACTAGGTTGGATGCCATTGGCTTTGGCTGTTTTGCTGCCTATGAATTAGGGGCAGGAAATAACCGCCAGCTTAGGCAGCGTTTAGAATTTCGTTTAGAGGGCAACCAATGAAGCGTTTAATTCTAGCCAGTTGTTTGCTTTTTTGTCTTAGTGTTTTCACAACAGCCCAAGCAGAAAGCGTGGCGCTTACGCCTAGCCAATATCAGCAGCTACATAAAATTAATGAAGCGCTCGCCAATGATGCCCAAGACGAAGCCCTTAACTTGGGTGAAGCCTTGTTTAAACAACCGCAGGGAACACCCGAGCAGCAAGCCTTTGTGCGTGCTTTTGTGGCAAGGGCATTAGTGCAGGTTTATCAGCAACAAGATGAATCTAAAAAGGCTTTAGCCCTACTGCAAAAAGTTCTGCAAGAAGAGGCTGAACAATTAGACTTACCCAGCCTACAAGCCGTGCGTTGGCTAGCCGTGCATCTTTTAACCAGCGACAGCCAGTACCAGCCAGCACTTAAACTGCTAGAAACTTGGTGGCAAGATGAAGAACAACCCAGTGCCGAAGCTAACTACCTAAGAGCAGCACTTTTAGCCCAGTTAGAAAAATGGCCAGCAGCAGAGCCTTGGTTATTAAATGCCTTAGAGGTTCGCCAACCAGATTCTTGGTTAAGCCTAGGGGTGGCTATTTTTCAACGCCAAGAAAAATGGGCAAGTGCGGCTGAATTACAACATAAGCGCCTAGTGTTAACGCCAGAAAAACAACTGCTTTGGGGACAGTTAGCCCAACTGCAACTGTTAGCAGGGCAAGATAAACCAGCCCTAGTCACCCTAGAGTTAGCGCAAGAAAAAGGTTATTTAAACGCTAGAGAAGAGGTGCAGCTAGCCAGACGTTTATTAGCCGACCAGCAACCTTTAAGAGCAGCAACCATTTTTGAAGCGCAATTAGCTAACCAGCCAGATAACCTAAAGTTAAATAAATTAGCAGCTCAGGCTTGGCTGCAAACCAGCAATAAACCATCCACCCAGCAAGCGTTAGAAAGGCTAGCAAAACTAAGCCAAGCAACCCATGATTGGCGACGTTTAGGTGAATGGCATTTTAATCAGGGCAACCCTTAACCAAGCAATTAGAAGGTAAGCAGCAAGCAAGACTAGAACTGTTAATTGCCAATGCTTATATAGAAATGCAGGCTTATGATTTAGCCAAGCCACTACTTGAAAGCCTACTAGCCAGCAATGAAACCGACACAGCCAAGCAATGGCTAAACTACTTGAAAGCGCTGTGAGCTAACCACTATAGAAACGCTGCTAAAAGCCATATCCAAGTTTTAGGTACTTAAAGTTGGATAAGGAAAACCATATCCAAGCTTATGCACCAAATAGAGCGATATAGCGCTCAAATAAATACACTCGATTACGTTGATAGCCTGTTATCTCACGCAGCACACCAACACTCTGAAGCTGTTTGATGAGACTTGTTGCAGCGGTAAGACTTATACCTAACAACTCAGACACATCCACCACTGTAATAGAGGGTCGTTTATACAAGCGATTAAGTAACAGTTGTGCGTTTTCGGCGCGCCGCCCCATACCAAGCACTAAAGTATCCATCTCTTGGCGCAAAGCCAAAATAGCTTGGAAGGTTTGTTGGCCCTTGCTGGCGGTTTCTATCACCGCAGATAAGAAAAACTTTACCCAGTGAATCAAATCATTAGACTCGCGCACACGGGTCAAAGCATCGTAGTAGCTGTTGCGATTGCGTTCAAAAAAGTCAGATAAATAAAGCGACGGTTTTCTCAGCAAGCCTTTATCAACCAGATACAGCGTAATCAGCAAGCGACCAATACGACCATTACCATCTAAAAACGGGTGGATAGTTTCAAATTGGTAGTGACTAAGGGCGATACGAATCAACTGCGGCACATTAATACTTTCGTTATGCCAAAACTGCTCTAAATCGCTCATCAAGTCGAGCACTAAATCCTGATGCGGTGGTACAAAAGCCGCATCGTTTAAACCGCTACCGCCAATCCAATTTTGACTGATACGAAATTCGCCAGGGGTTTTATGTTCGCCACGCACACCCTGCATTAGGATTTCATGCGTATGTTTGAGCAGTCGATTCGACAAAGGCACTGTTTCCAGTTCGGTAATAGCGTCGTTAATTGCTTGCACGTAATTACGCACTTCAGTCCAATCATCGCGTTTTTCTGGTGCAAGCTGGGCTGCTTCCATTACGGCTTCATCCATCTGCGTTTGCGTGCCTTCAATGCGCGAAGAAGTGTTGGCCTCTTTAGTAATGTGCATCTGAATAAACAAATCCACATCTGGCACGATTAATGTAAAGGCTGTAGTGGTCAAGTAAAACTAGCCACCGGTTTATAGTTATTCCAGTAGTTTTCTTCAGCCTTATTGGGGCTGATGCCACCATTGTGCTGATGTGGTCTTAACTGGCTGCAATAGCTAAACAAATGAAGCCCTACTTAATGCAAGCTAGGGCTTTAAAAGAGAACAAAAAAGTAGCCTAGCTAGGCTGCTTTAAACCATCGTCCGCTGCTTCAGGGTTAATGTCTTTTAAAGCAGGAATCGCTTCTTCTACTAAGTCAAAGAACTTTTGTGCGCTTTCTTCTAAGTCGTCACAAGCCTTGTCTACTGTAAGTCCTCCTGTATCACAAATAGCATCAAGTTCATCTTTGTCTTTAAGCAATACATAGGTAAGCCCAGCACCTACTGCAGCGCCAACAAGTGCCGCTAGGGTGTTCGATGAGAAATTACTCATAGTATTACTCCTTTAATGGTTTTGTTGTCACAGCCTTATCACTGACTGTTACCCCATTATCACCACCCAAGCGTCAACCTAGGTCGCCTTAAATATTATTTAGTAGTTCAGAGCGCTTAACTTCATATTCCTGTGTGTTTATTAGCCCTTTATCTAACAGTGCCTTCAAGCGCTCTAATCGCTCTACGAGTGGATCACCCGCATCAGGTTTATCTTGCACAAAACGATCGGCCTGTAGTTTAGCTATTACAGTATCCATCATTTCATCAAACCGATTATAACTGCCCCAAGCTTTGCGGGTATCTGACTGGTTTAGTAAGCGTACATTTTTGAACAGCTTATTTTGTTGCAGTTTCCAGCCATCAATAGCGATTAAGTTATTCCAGTACGTTTTGCCACCCATAGTGGCCGTTTCAACATTGCCTCTTGCCAGTGCAATAAACTCATCAACAGCGTGACTTTCACAAATTAGGCGAAATTTATCAGCTATATCCATTCTATTTAACCTATAAAGTTGGGGTGGTAAGGATAAGTGCTTAAGAAAATAAAGCACTGCTTTGGCTAAAGCAAAGTTGCCCATTATTTGCAGGTGGTCGGAAGGCAATAACACCAAGTCTTCCATTTGCTCTAATCGCACCGATGAAGCAGCAACCACACCATCGTTCACGCCACCAAACAAATGACGCGTTGTAGCCCAAGATTTCACGCCAGCAAAACCCATCAGCAAAATATGGTCGGGGCAACGGCAGTTAGCTGCTTGCTGAGCAAGGCGAGAAATATGCGCTATTGGTTTATATAAGCGTGGAATATCAGGAAATATTTTTTTGCATAAGTCTGCGAGCACTGTGCCACGATTAGGTGCAGCAACCATTAATGCAGCAAAGGTTTTATTAGCAACTGAAGCATAACGCTGTAGTAAACCCCGAATAACCAAACCACCGGTACTGTGCCCAATAAAGCATAAGCGAGCGCTGCTGTTATTATTAAGAATTTGCTCAGTATGCTTAAGCAAAGCTTCAATGCACTGGTCTAGGCTACTGTAGGTTAAATCTAATTCAACAGGAAAAACTGGGTACTCAGCACCCAAGACCCTTGCCAAATAATGACAAGAGCTAGGGTCGGAATAAAAGCCGTGAACCAAGATAATTGTGGCTGGTTGGTTGTTCATAGTAATTAAACTCATAAGTTAGGCTTTAATCATGACTGCCACTTAGTTTCTTAAGGTTTAGTTCTAGTTTTATAGCTTCTTCTAATCTTGATTCATCTTCAGCATGGGCATACTCAACTAAGCCAGGTGACTTTGCTCGAATAAATAATCTAGCTCCAGGCATAGCATCGGGTAGGCTAAGTGGGTAGAAAGTTAGCTCAGGACTACCATCTACCAAGCCTTGGTATGCTCTTGGGCTTTTTGTGGCATAAAGGTTAAAAACACCACCGTGAATAACACCAAACTCTTTCCATTCATGGTAATCATCATCGGGTGTTATTAAGGGTTTAAAATTGTTTCGGGCAATACGCCCAATAAACCAGCCAAAAGGTGCTTGGCCATTTTGTTGAGCCATACTTTCATTTTTTATTAACACGCCTCTACCAGGGGTTAACTTCAACAAGCCTAAAGCAACCCCAGTTTTACTGGTGGGTGTATGAGGGCTTTTGTCATCCATAGGTAAGGGTGCATGAATCTTGATTTCAGGTGGGTTTTGACCAAAAACCTCCATTAAAATATCGTTTAACTGGCTATCTGAATTCTCTAACAGCTGTTCGATATGGCGTGAACGGCTACCATTACCTGCTAGAAGAATTTGAATAGGCTCGGCTGGTAACTTATCTATTATTCTGGCTAGCTGGGCAAAAAATGCATAAATTCCATTGTGAATACGTTCTGCTAAAAAGCTATCAAGTAAGCCAGCATCTAGTTGTAACTCACAAGGTTGTTTCTTTCCATTAGCATCCAATAAATCCATGCGTAGCTGTGAACTTAAATCAGCAGTATCCGATTCCATAAATTCACGTAACTTAGCCGACAGCATAACCACGTTGGTTTGTGCTGCTTGAGTGGTGGCTATTAATAACTCGCTACCCGAAAAAGGTATTGCATCCATTGGCAGAGTAAATTGAATATGCGCTTGCCTTAAAGTGTCTTGGTTAAGTTTGAAGGTCTCGTAAACCAAGTGTTCTAATAGGTTTTCAGCACCTAAGAAGTTATCACCGCCACTGCCAACATGCTCAAATACCCGTTCATGGCCTTGCGCCTCTTCATCATTATTCGCCCAGCGTAAAATGCCGTAATCAAAATCTGCAGTACCACCACCAAAGTCAAAAACAGCATAAGGCACGCCTGTTTCTGTTGGCTCAATTCCTAGGTGGGGCAGAGCGGCGGCGGCATAAGCTGCTGGCTCACTGGCTAAATCATTGACTTCAAACTCATTTAAAATGTGCGGATGGTGGTCAATCAAGCTTTGTGGGTAGCTTCGTTGTAGGCCACGGCGAAAGCTAGCCAAAATACGGTCTCTCACTTCTACTGGGTATTTAACTGGAAAGCTTAGGTAATATTTTAAAAACAGCCCTCGGCCACGCCAGTTAATCGCCATGCCTAAATACCAAGCATAAAGCTCTACAGGGTCTAGTGGTTGCTCACCAGTAAAACTTAACGGTTGACCCCGCACAGGGTTGCGTTCTAAGTGTGGCTGCAAGTCCATTTCTCGTCCTTTACGCCCTGTTAATTTGATGCGTCTGTCAGCATCTGAACGCAAAGCCCACTGTTTAAGCCTAGGTAAAATACTGGCTAACACTTCGGTATCGCCAGGGTTGTCACGAAAGCTAGCTTGGGCTTCATGGGAAGCACGAACCCAGTTCCAATTTAACTCGGGTCGATAGGCTTGTTTGTTCCACACTTGGGTAAAAGAATCAAAGTCTAAAAATTCTAATACGGTTGGGTTTTCAAAATGCTGTGCCGCCACTGCTTGATAAAAATCACGCACACCCACTCGCAAGAGTTCTTGCCCGCCATTTTGCGTGGTAACACCAACCACGGTGCTGCTAGTGCCAAAATCAATTGCAACAGGCCGCCTTTGTATATCCTGCAAGGGGTCTCGTGCAATATAGCCAAACTTTTTAAGCGCCTCCTCAGACTGCCCCCACAACTCCCACAAGCCTTTTTCTGGGTCAGTTAACTGGGTTTCAGCAAGTTTAGGCAACCTACAAGGGTTATAATCAATTTCTATCATCTGTGTATCAACCCACGCTTCAGCAGGTATTAGCTTTATTGATTTATCATCTTTAGCTTCTAGCTCTATATTTTCTAGAACCATCTTGGCAAACAACTGCTCCATCGCAAGGTTGCACCATTTATCACTGAAATAAGTCGTTTCACCTGATTCAGTGGCTAATATCCAGCCTTGCTCTACAAGTAGTTGGTTTATTTCTTTGGCAGTTTTTGAATACCACCCACCACTAACAACAAAAGCTTTCTCATGCTTTCTGGCTTTGTCTATAACAGCTTGAGCTAGAGGGAGTTGATCAACATTGTTTTCTGTTAAATCAACCGCTCCTATAATTGTTGGCCAATATTGATAATCAACCCCATCAGTAAACTTTAGGGTATTCTTATTTTTATCAGCTAAAAAATTACTCTTGTGATTATAAAAATTAAGTAACTCTTCTTTGTTAGGTAAACGAAAAACACCTAGCGCTTTAATTTCATTGTCTAGTTTAAAGTTATTCTTAGTTGGCTCTTCAAACCTTCTTCTTTCCGCCTCAATATTAGCAGTAATAGCAGCAATACCAGCCATAAAACCTGAAGGCCTTATATGTTTAGCATCACTCTGTGTAGACTTAGCTCTAAATTCACACTCAGCGGGTCTCCATAACTGCCTTTCTTTGTTATCAAACCAGCCAATAACACTTCCTTTTGCCTGGTCACGAATTTCGACAAACTCATGTTTTGTTAAAAATTCATTTATATTTTGGTCGCTACTATGAAGCAGTCCATTACTAGTATTAAAAACACCTAGTGCTTGATTAACACCCCTGTTATTACGAGAAGCAAGCCAGTGTTCTGACTTACCTAAGGTCTCCATAAAATCAGCTAAATTATTAGCATGTAACTCTTCTAAGCCGTATTTAGTTTGCTTATTGTTCATTGTTTACTCCAATATCAAAGTTTTGCTGATTCCATAGGTTGCTGTGGGTAGCTCTAATCCAGCCACTAACTCAATCGCATTTGGCTCTATAGCTCGGATAAATAATTTAGAGCCAGCAGCGGCTTCATGCAGATCAAGTCGCTGCATTTTTAACTCAGAGTCACCTTTTTTTAGGCCTAGTTCAGTGCGGGGGCTGGTGCTGTAATAAAGATAAAATACGCCTTCTTGAATAGGGCCAACTTCTTGCCATTGTTGGTAATCACTACTCGGCATTAAGCTAGGTGCAAGTTGGTTACGCCTTAAACGACCAACATACCAACCAAAAGGTGCCTCACCTTCATGCTTTTCATGCAGACGATTAGTGAGCAACACATTTTTACCCGGCGAAACGAGTAGCAAGCCCAAAGCCACACCTGTTTTACTGGTGGGTGCGTAGGGGTTAGCTATATCCGCTGGCAATGCTTCATGAATTTCTATTGGGGGGATAGTGTCATCGAATACTTGCTTATAAAGCTTGCCTAACTCTTTAGAGTCATTTGCAAATAAGCCTCGAATATGGCGTGATCGACTGCCATTACCAGCGAATAATAATTGGATAGGCGCATCAGCAGGAAACTCAGTAGCAACCTTTTTTAACTCACTTAAAAAAGATAACCATCCACGCTCTATGCGCTGACGCAAGAAGGCATCTAATAACTGTGCATCTAAAAGCAGTTCACAGGTTACTTTTTTTCCCTGAGCGTTAATTAAATCTAGCTTAAGTTGTGAAGCTAAATCTGGCTTATCACTTTCTAGAAAAGGACGCAGCTTAGCAGCCAGCATTACAGCATTGGTTTGTGCAGCTTGGGTAGGCGCTATAAAAGGCTCGCAACCTGGAAAATCCAAGGCATCCATAGGCTTGATAAACTGCACACGGTTTTCACGTAGCGCATCTAAATTTTGTTTAAAGGTTTCAAATACTAGGTGCTCAAGTAAATTTTCGCCGCCTAGGTAGTTATCACCACTGCTAGCATAATGCTCAAAAACACTTTCATAGCCTTTGGCATCTTCATCATCCGTTGCCCAGCGCCAAATACCAAAATCAAAATCTGAAGTACCGCCACCAAAGTCAAAAACAGCATAAGGCACGCCCTCATCGGTTGGCTCTACCCCTAAATGAGGCAAGGCAGCAGCAGCGTAGGCCGCAGGTTCACTGGCTAGCTCTAATACCTCAAATTCTTGCAACACTTGTGGGTAATGCTCTATCAAGGTTTGTGGAAAGCTACGCTGTAAGCCACGACGAAAGCTAGCCAAAATACGGTTTTTTACTTCTAACGGGTACTTAACAGGAAAGCTAAGGTAATAGTTTAAAAACAAACCCCGTTTGCGCCAGTTAATCGTCATGCCCAGATACCAAGCATAAAGCTCTATCGGGTCGAGTGGGTCATTACCTGACACATCTAAAGCCTGACCACGCACAGGATTACGCTCTGTATGAGGTGGCAGTTCAATCGCTTTTCCTTTACGCCCAGTCAAACAAATTCGCTGATGCTTTTCATTACGCAAAGCCCATTGTTTTAATCTAGGCAAAATACTAGCTAAAACTTCGGTGTCGCCAGGGTTATCTCGAAAGCTAGCTTGCGCTTCATGAGAAGCTCTAACCCAATCCCAGTCTAATTCGGGTCGATATGCCTGTTGTGACCAAACACGGCTGAAGGTATCAAAATCAAGAAACTCAAGCACGGTGGGGTTTTCATAGTGGTGGGCTTCATGCTTTTGATAAAAATCACGCACACCAATACGCAATAACTCAGAATTGCCATGCTGGTTTTCAGTGGCAACAACAGTGCTGCTAGTACCAAAATCTATAGTAACTGCACGGCGTTGAATGTCTTTATAAGGGTCACGGGCAACTAAGCCCTGTTCCTTTAAAAACTCTGGGCTAGCACCCCACAACTCCCACATTCCATGTGCTGAATCTTTAAGGAAGCTTTCTTCTAATTGAGGTAAGCGGCAAGTGCGGTAGTCTACACCCATCAATGATTTCATAGATGTAGCTTCCTCTAACTTAACTGAATGTATTGCCTTATTACTTTTAACTGGATAATAATAACCACGCTCTACCAGCTTTGGTAATATTTCATCTAGGCTTTCTGATTTTAATATTTCTCCATAGGGGTCTTTTAGTTGCCAGTTTTTCTCTAAAGTATTAACCAATATTTGTTCTGTGCTTGCATCACGCAATGAATTATTAATAGCAAATAAAGATGCGCTTTTTTTACTATTATCCTCTAACCCCATAGCCTGACTATTTAAATTATAAATACCTGTAGAGCAGTGCCAAAGACTTTTATCACCATTAAGTGAACGTAAATTATACTTTGCTTTCCCAGAAACCGGATTATTTGAAGCACGTGCAAAAGCCACTAACTGCTTATCACTAGGTAAATGCCAGTCAGATAAACCTAACCAAGCTGTATTTTTTAAAATTGAACCAGCTTTTCTTAAATTAAATACTTTATTTGATGCTTGATTAGACCAAATTACTTTTGTCTTAGTATCAAAAACAGCACTACCTTGCTGCCCATATTGTCTAATCAACATAAATGGATGCTTGGTCAAGTGG
>JAAYGA010000309.1 GCA_012727935.1 Pseudomonadaceae bacterium
TACAATGCCTTTGACCTAGTCACACGCCTAAAAGCGCAAACAGGCTTAGAAGTTCAGCTTCACGCCCACGCCACTGCTGGTCTTTCTGATATGACCATTATGAAAGCCGTTGAAGCAGGCATTGACCGTGTGGATACTGCCATCTCTTCTATGTCGATGACTTACGGCCACTCGGCGACTGAATCGGTTGTTGCGGCGCTTGCTGGCACCGACCGTGATACGGGCCTAGACCTATTAGCACTGGAAGAAGTTGCGGCTTATTTCCGTGAAGTGCGTAAAAAGTACGCTCAGTTTGAAGGTTCTTTACGCGGCACCGACTCACGTATTCTAGTCGCACAAGTACCTGGCGGTATGTTAACCAATATGGAAAGCCAGCTTAAAGAACAAGGCGCAGCCGACAAGTTTGATAAAGTGCTAGCTGAAATTCCTCGTGTACGTGAAGACCTAGGCTTTATTCCTTTAGTAACACCCACCTCGCAAATTGTGGGTACGCAAGCCGTTATTAATATTCTAATGGGCGAACGTTACAAGACCATTTCAAAAGAAGTGCAAGGCATTCTAAAAGGTGAATATGGCGCTGCGCCGGCTCCTTACAATGCTGAGTTGCAAGCACGCGTATTAGAAGGTAGCCAAGCCATTACTTGCCGCCCTGCCGATATGATTGACGACGAAATGGACAAGCTAGCCATTGAAGTTAAAGCTAAAGCCAAAGAAGAAGGCATTCAGCTAGCTAAAGGTGAACAGGAAATTGATGACGTTCTAACCTACGCCCTCTTCCCACAAATTGGCCTAAAATTCCTTCAAAACCGTGGCGATGCGTCTGCTTTTGAACCCGTGCCTACCCTTGAAAACGCCCAAGCTGCTAGTGCGCCAGCACCTAAAGTGACCAGCACTGCCAATGATTCAGGTGTTTACACAGTAAAAGTCAATGGCCAAGCCTACGTTGTTGAAGTGGCTGAAGGCGGTGATATTGCAGCGATTAGTTCTACGGCACCCGTTGCAGCGGAAGCAGCGCCAGCAGCAAGTTCTGGCACGCCAGTCAGCGCACCACTTGCCGGTAATATCTTCAAAATCATGGTAAAACCCGGTGAAGCCGTTGAAGCTAACCAAGTGGTTATTATTATGGAAGCCATGAAGATGGAAACAGAAATTCGTGCAGCCCAAGCTGGTACTGTCGGAGAAGTCACCGTACGTGAAGGTGATGCCGTTCAGGTTGGCGACACCCTACTGACTCTCTAAGCGGAACTGACACATGGATAAAATAATACTACTGTGGGAAGGTTCTGGGTTATATAACCTAAGCCTACCGCAGTTTGTGATGATCGTTATTTGTCTATTGCTGCTGTATTTAGCCATAGTCAAAAAATTCGAGCCTTTGCTACTACTGCCCATTGGCTTTGGTGGTTTGCTTGCCAACATTCCTGAGGCGGGTTTAGCCCTGTCTGCTTTTGAGCAGTCTTTAGCGGCTTTTGATCCTGCCGTGATGCAGTCTTATGCCGATAAGCTAGGCGTGGTATTGGATGGTGGCAGTAAAGCCGCCAACCAAGATATTCTATTGCCTGCCATTAAAAGCTTAAGCGACATTACTGTTATGCAAGAGCTGAAAGGCATGGCAGCGGCGGCAGGTTACACCGACGGCATGTTGAATACTTTCTACCAAATCACCATCGCCTCAGGCGCAGCACCACTTATCATCTTTATGGGTGTGGGTGCCATGACTGACTTTGGCCCACTGCTTGCTAACCCACGCACGCTCTTTTTAGGTGCGGCGGCGCAGTTTGGTATTTTTGCTACGGTCTTAGGTGCGGTTGGCTTGTCTTCTTTGGGTATTGTTGACTTCAACATTAACCAAGCAGCTGCTATCGGTATTATTGGTGGTGCAGATGGCCCAACGGCTATCTACGTTGCCAGTATGCTTGCGCCTGAGCTTTTGGGTGCCATTGCTGTTGCGGCTTACTCTTACATGGCGCTAGTGCCCTTAATTCAACCGCCCATCATGCGTGCGCTAACCACCCAAGCCGAACGCGCTATCGTTATGAGCCAGCTACGCCCTGTCACCAAGCGTGAGAAAATTATTTTCCCTATCGCTGTACTGGTGCTTGTTGCGCTTTTCTTACCTTCAGCCGCCCCTTTATTGGGTATGTTCTGCTTAGGTAACTTAATGCGCGAATCAGGTGTTGTAGAACGCCTTTCAGACACGGCACAAAATGCACTAATCAACATTACCACCATCTTCCTTGGCTTGGCGGTAGGTTCTAAGTTGGTTGCTCATTTGTTCTTAACCGTAGAAACCTTGGGTATTTTGGCGCTTGGCATTATTGCTTTTGGTATAGGTACTGCAGCAGGGGTACTGATGGCCAAGCTAATGAATAAGATGAGTAAGATGCCGATTAACCCACTCATTGGTTCTGCCGGTGTATCAGCAGTGCCTATGGCGGCTCGTGTTTCTAACAAAGTAGGCTTAGAAGCTAACTCACAAAACTTCTTATTAATGCACGCAATGGGGCCTAACGTTGCGGGTGTTATAGGTTCTGCTGTTGCAGCAGGTGTAATGATTATGTACCTAGGCTAGACTTGAATAGCTTGTAACAAAGTAAAAAAAGACCGGAGCAATTGCCCCGGTCTTTTTTATTGCTTCTCTTAATTGGAAGCTTTTAATTCTAGCTATTAAGTAACTGCTAAGCAGCCAGTTTCAATTTAACTTGTTCAGTTTCGCCATAAAGCGCTTCTTCCCAAGCTCGGCGCAAACGCAATTCTTCAGCTAGTGCTAGCATAGTTTCTATATTCATATCAAGGCTCCCTCTGCCTGTTTCTCTACTACTTTGGGTGAGTACCCAACTACAATATAACAGGTGACTAGCAAGTCATCCACTTTATATAGATAAATAATATTTATAAGGTTTTCATTAAGTTATGATTAATTTTATCTCGCAAATGCACAACATTCTATTTTGATACAAGCCACCCAGTTAGCTAGCCCTTACTTAAAAGCTATGCTAAAAGTTGTTTTTTAATCAAGGAGCTGCAACATGGTTTTTGCTATTTACGAACAGGGACTACGCATTCACACCCCCAAAGAACAGCTGCTTGTTCGGCCAGGCATACGCCAAACTCAAGCCATTAGTGCCAGCCGCCGTTTAGTTGACCATAAGGGTGATGCTGAACATAACCAAGACATTAGTAATCAAACGTGGATTTACGGCTACCCAGAACAGCCAGTAAACGAAAAAGACCTACAGCAGCAACAAAAAAAAGCCATGCAAGCCTATTCCGAGGTTGAGCAAAGTAAAAAGAAACAAATTCCTTTATTGCCTGCCAGTTTGGTTATGCGTAGCCCTGTTATTACCTTGCCTGCCAACGCCAACCTAAATGAAGCTTGGCGATTAATGCACAAGGAACAAATTCACTACCTAGTGTTAATTGATGAAGCAGGTGAACTAGCTGGCGTTATTGATGACCGTGAACTCTTAAAAGAAGCGGCAGGTGTTGGTGAACTTAGTAAGCAAGAAGGCGTAGACCTAGCAACCACCCAAGCCCGTCTGCTGGTAAAAACACCCCTAGTAACTGCCACTGAGGAAACCGATATTCGCGACATAGCGCGCGTTATGCGGGCGCAAAGAATTAGAGCCATGCCTATAGTTGATACAGAAGGGGCGTTACAAGGTTTGGTAACTCGCTCTGACTTAATGCTTGGGTTAGCCAACCAAACCTTAGAAATTTGGACTTAAACTAAACTGACTTTTAGTTGGTTTTTAGCTGCATTAAAGCAGACAACTTTTCTTGTAGCCGTTCCTCAGCTAAACGCTGCTGCTGTTCGGCCTGTTGCTGTTTTTTTTGTGCTTCACGCTGCTTTTTATGCTGCTCTAGCTTTTGTAAATTCGCTTGGGCAAAACCTGCTTCTTCTTTACTAACTAGGCCAGCATTATCACCTTTTAAATCTACCCTTACAGCGCCTTCTTTAATGCAGCGTAAGTAACGTGGTACTTTTACATAACTTGCCAAGGCGCGGCGAATTTTTTTAATGTCACCCCCCTCTGTGGCTAGAAGTTCTTTATGAATGCCCACTTTTAAAGGCTGAGGTTGGTTAGGTATAAAAGAGCGTGGATAGCTTTTTACCCAGTGTTGTAAACGCTGCTGGGGGTTAAGTTTATCTAAAGCCATTGCGGCTGTTTTTATAGCCGGCTCAGCTTCCACCGCCTCTTTAACTTCTAGTGCCTCTTTAACCTCTTCAGCTGCTATAACTTTTTCAGCCTGTTCAGTTGTTTCCACTAAAGAACCTTTAGGGCTGCTTACTGAATCAGTCTTTAAAGAGTCACCATCCAAAAGTTGGTTAAGCTTTTTTTCTAGTCGTGCTTGGCTTGCTTCAAGTTGGCTAACGCGTTCGGTTAGCTGCAAAATTTCTTGCTTTGCATTTTCTAATGCACCTAAGCCTTTGTCAGCGTAGCTTTCTAGCTGCCCAATTAAGTTTCCAACGTTTACCGCAGATTCTGATGACATAAAGAACTCAACCTAAAGTTTACGCTGCAAACAACGAATAGCATAAGCGTAACGATTACCTTCTTGTGCCGGATAAGTATCACGGCTCGTTTCCAACCATTCATTCATATTAACGCAAGGAAACCAAGTGTCACCCTGTGGTTCTGCATCAACTTCCGTCAAGTACAGCTTTTTAGCTAAAGGAAAGGCTTGTTGGTAAATTTGCCCACCCCCTATCACCATAATTTCTTTAGAACCGTCAATGACTGCTTGAGCATCAGCAATTTTTAAAGCCGCCGCAAGGTTAGCAGCCACTTTAATCCCCAGATGATTAAATTCAGGGTTACGGCTAATAACAATATTAGTACGCCCAGGCAAAGGTCGCCCAATGGATTCAAAAGTATTGCGCCCCATCACCAAAGGCTTGCCTAAAGTAGTGCGTTTAAAGTGTGCTAGCTCTTCTGGTAAATACCAAGGCATAGCATTTTGAAAACCTATAACACGGTTTTTAGCCGCAGCCACAATAAGCGCAATGGGGGTTTCTAGTTGTTCGGCTATTTGGCTTAAGTCTTCTAGGGTCATACAGCCACCGGTGCTTTAATTAAATCATGGCATTGGTAGTTTTCAATGCTGATATCATCAAAAGTAAATGCAAATAAGTCATTAATTTCAGGGTTAAGTTTTAGCTGGGGCAAAGCAAAAGGCTTGCGGCTAAGTTGCAAATCGGTTTGTTCTAAATGGTTAGAATAAAGGTGTGCATCACCCAGCGTGTGTACAAAATCGCCCACCTCTAAACCACACACCTGCGCCACCATGTGGGTTAATAAAGCGTAGCTGGCAATATTAAAAGGCACGCCTAAGAAAATATCGGCGCTACGCTGATAAAGCTGGCAAGAAAGCCTGCCATCGGCCACATAAAACTGAAACAAACAATGGCAAGGTGGCAAGGCCATTTCATCGACCAGCGCGGGGTTCCAAGCACTGACTAATAAGCGCCGTGAATCTGGGTTGGTTTTAATTTGTTCAATTAAATTACTAATTTGATCAACAAAACCGCCGTCATTTTTTGGCCAAGAACGCCATTGGTAACCATACACAGGGCCAAGATTGCCTTGTTCATCGGCCCATTCATCCCAAATAGAAACGCCGTTTTCTTTTAAATAAGCAATGTTAGTATCGCCTTTTAAAAACCACAGTAATTCATGAATAATGGAACGCAGATGAACCTTTTTAGTGGTGACTAGCGGAAAACCCTGCTGTAAGTTGTAACGCATTTGGTAGCCAAATACGCTGTAAGTACCGGTGCCGGTGCGGTCAGACTTGTAAGTGCCTTGGCTGCGTACATGGCGCATTAAATCAAGATAAGCTTTCATAACTAACCCATTAAAAAATACATTTATTATGCCTAACTTAGGCAGTTTTAGCAGCTTTCTGATTACGGTAAGCCAAGCGCATAAGCAATGCACCCGCTAGAATCATCGGCAAGGAAAGCAGCTGCCCCATGCTTAAACCACTTAACAAGAGACCTAAATGGGCATCGGGTTCACGGGTAAATTCAACCATAAACCTAAGCACACCATAACCCATTAAAAACAAACCACTCACACTACCGGCTGGGCGAGGGTGGCGTGAAAACCACCAAAGCAGGGCGAACAATACCACGCCTTCCAAAGCAAACTGATACAGCTGCGAAGGGTGGCGTGGGTCTGGCCCTGCACCCGGGAAAACCATAGCCCAAGGCACATCTGAAGCACGCCCCCACAGCTCGCCATTAATAAAATTACCAAGCCGCCCTAAACCTAAACCTATGGGAGTAAACGGGGCGATAAAATCACCCAGCTGTAACCAGTGAATCTTGTGTTTACGGGCAAACAGCCAAACGGCTAAAACCACACCCAAGAAACCACCATGAAACGCCATGCCGCCTTCCCAGACCCTTAATAGCCAAAGCGGATCTGCCAGCACCCTGTCAAAATGATAAAAGAGCGCATAGCCTAAACGACCACCTAAAATAACCCCCACTGCACTGTAAAAAAGCAAATCGCCAATTTGGTCTTTAGTTAAACCTATCTGTTGGGCGCGGCTACGTGCTAGCCACCAAGCCGCTAAGAAACCTACTAGGTAAGTTAGCCCATACCAATGCACTTGAAGCGGGCCAAGGCTGATGGCAACAGGATCGATTTCAGGGTAGATCAACATAAACGAATTAACTCCAGAATTTTCCAGACTTTAAAAAAATGCCAATGAACCATTTGCTGTTTAAAATAACAACAGTTTTAAACCCACTAAAAACAGCATGGCAGCAAAAAGACGCTTCAAAAGCAGCTCAGGTAAAAAGTGAGCTAAACGCGCACCCACCCGTGCAAAAGGAACACTAGCCACAGTAATGCCAATAAAAGCAGGCCAATAAATGTAACCGCTAGACAATTCTGGCAAAGCTGGGTGTTGCCAACCTGCCCACAAATAGCCCAAGGCACCAAACAAGGCAATGGGAAAACCCAAAGCAGCAGAAGTTCCCACCGCTTGACGCATATTGGCATTACACCAAGTTAAAAAAGGCACACTTAAGGTGCCGCCGCCTATACCAAAAATCGTCGATGCCCAACCAATAACCCCACCCGCTGAAATAAGTAACCCTGCACGCGGCTCACTTTCTTTGGGCTTAGGTTGCAGTTTTAATACCATCTGCACAGCAACTAGCATAACAAACACACCAATAATGGCTTGCAGGGCCAAACCACTTAACAAACTTGCAGTCCAAGCACCCACAAAAGCACCCCCAGCCAAGCCAAGGGTGATTAGCTTAACCCAAGCCCACTTCACACCTTGCTTTTTATGGTGAGTAAAACTTGAGCTTAACGAGGTAGGTATAATAGTGGCCAATGAAGTACCCACAGCCAAATGCACTAAAACTTCTTGTGAAACCCCTAAGGCTGAAAAAGTTATCACTAAAACAGAAACAATAATTAAACCACCGCCCACACCAAACAAACCGGCCAATAATCCGGCCACTGCACCTAAAACTAAGTAAGTTAAATAAATCAAATTTCACCTCATTTCTTTTGTAGCCAACGTAAAACAAGCTCACGTAATTCGTTGGGTTTATAGGGTTTAGCCAAATAATCATTCATACCCTGCTCTAAAAAACGCTGGCGTTCCACTTCCATCGCATTGGCAGTTAAAGCAATTATGGGCACTTTAGCATTAGCATTAGGCAGCTGCCGCCATAAACGTGTGGCTTCTAAACCATCCATATCAGGCATAAATATATCCATTAATACTAGATCATAATTTTTTTCTTTGCCTAGTTCTAAAGCTTCAGCGCCACCATTAGCCACATTCACTTGATAGCCTGATTTTTCTAACACACTTGAAGCTAACATGGCATTCACAGGCCCATCGTCCACCACTAAAATACGCCCAAAAGCCAAGTGTTCAATTGTGTCACCTAGCTGTTTAGCTGGCAGTTCAATTTGTAATTTCAAGCCACCCCTAGGTAAAGCATCCACTTCTAGGCTGCCACGCATCTCATGCACCAGCTGGCGTGTTAATAACTGGCCTAGCCCCAAAGTGCCTGAAGTAGATTCATAGCTGCTGCTCATGGGTGTAGTTAACTGGAAACGCCGTAAACGCTCGTTTTCAGTTAATCCACCCCCTTCATCTTGTAACAAAATTTGTAAGCGATTTAACCCAACCCAGTTTAACTCTAGGTAAATATCACTCTTGGCAGACACTTGAATTAATTGCCTTAATAAATGACGCATTAAGCGCAACAAACGCCGTCTATCCATAATTAGCTGTTCAGGAAGGTTAGTATTTAATTCAACAACTAGGTGGCGACCACTATTAGCCAGTAAGTTTTTACTGGAAAGATAACAATCATCGACCAATAAACTAATAACTAAAACATCCTCTGATAACTCTTGCTGCTCTAACTCTCCTGAATCAGACATATCTCTAATATCATCTAATAAATTTTGTATATCTAATAATTTATTTTGACAATAATTAGTTAAGCTGTCATCAAAGCCCCGTGCATTTTTTATTAGTTCTAACAATAAACCATTAGCATCACTAATGGCTGCTTGAAAAAATTCAGACTTCATTTTTTCTGCTAAATAGGTTCTTTGTTTATCTCCAATTAACTGATGTTGAATTTTCTTATAATTACTTATATCAAGCAGCAATAACACCCCTTCACCTTTAACAGTGTAGTGTAAACTAACCCAATAATTTACAGCATCTTGCTGCCCAATACGCAATTCTATTTCATTGTCTTGAGCATTAATAATTAAGCTTTTTAAATCTAAACTTTTTAAACCCAGTAATTCTATTAAATCACACCCCTTTAAGCTTGCCTTAGTACTACCAACAAGGTGTTCAAAAGCTAAATTACAGCCAATTACCAGCTCTTTGTTGTCAAATTTACAAATAATTAACGGCCCATCAATTAGGTTAATAAAATCTAAATCATTAGTAGTTAAGTTAGAAGCAAGTGGCTGTAATTTTTTAGTTTTTAAAATATCTGGATTATTATTAAAAACCAACTGTTGATCACGACGGTAAACTAAAAGAACCAGTATAAAAAACATAAATATTAAAAAAGAGCCAACTAAAAAAACAATTAAAAGGTAATCGCTAATCAGTTGATTCTTAACTATAAAAACTTTATCTGTAGCAACTATATTAACAACCTTCCAACCAGTAGGTGTTACACTAGACCAGCTTAGCAGTAAGTTTTCACCATCAACTTCAAAGTTAATTAAACCAGAAGCATCTAAATGCAAAGGATCTAAAGAATTAAAAAACTTTGATTGATCTAATAAATTTAAGCTAGAGCTATTAGAATTAACCTGCAACCTATTACTAACAATGGCTCGCCAATTACTTTCTGCCTGATCAGGTGAAACTAACAATTCCCCTTCGGCGCTCATTAGTAAACTATAGCCACCCCAAGGCACTGATATTTTAGCTAAATATTCACTCAGCCGACTTAAAGTAATGTCTAGCCCAATGATTCCCAACAAGGTGTCTTGCTGCACTATAGGGTGGCTTAAAGTTACTAGCCGACTGTTAGAAAAAGAATCTAAGTAAGCTTTAGTAAAAAAAGCTTGGTGTTGAGAGCTGTTAGTTTTTTCTGGCAGCAGGTAAGAACCCAACACTTTAACATCAAAAAAATCAGGGAAAACATCGTTTAAATCTAACCAAGGGTAAACAGCTGCTGCCGATTCTAGGGTTGTAAAATAAGCCAAATTAATTAAAAAGTGGCTGTTGTAAACATCTTTTAACAAGGGTGATAGGGCAGTTAACTGCTGCAATTTTTGCGTTTTTATGTTTTTATCTTGCTGGTCATCTGGCAGTAAACAAATGGCGGCTTGGCGAGTGTCTGGGTTAAAGAAAATTCCCTCTACACTTTGTTGCAACCCCGCCATTAAATTAGGTTGTGCATAACTCTCATGATTACCTAGCACAACCCTTGTTTGGTCGGCCAACAAAACCCCTAAGCGTTCTACTTGTTTTAGTTCGCTGCTTAATTGCTGGGCTATTTTGCTTGCCGATTCCAGCAACCGCTCTTCAACCTCTTTTTCGGCAAGGTTTTTTATAGAGTGGTAACTAAGGCTTACCAATAAAGTCATCAACAAAAACAACATTAAACCTATAATGGCCATAGGCATTAATAAATTAAACCAACGGCTTTTAATTAGTTGTTGCTGTATCATTTTTGATGATGAATCAAGGGTAGGCACTGAAAACTCCTTGTATAAGGTAATTAAAAAAACGAGTATAGCAACACTGGCTTTGAAAATATTCTGCTACACAGTTTGGAACCCACTATGTGCTTACTTGCTTTATCTTGGCAGCAAACTACTCGCTACCCTTTGGTGTTAGCTTCTAACCGCGATGAATTTTTACCAAGACCCACCCGACCTGCCTGCTTTTGGCCTGAACAGCCTAATTTGCTGGGTAGTAAAGATTTAGAAGCCGGTGGCAGCTGGTTGCTTGCCAGCCAACAAGGGCGCTGGGCCACCTTAACCAACTTTAGAGATGGGCGTAACCTTAGTGCCGGAAACTTATCGCGCGGCGAACTCGTCTTACAGGCCATGCAGCAACCTTTAACAGAATTGCCTAAGTGGCTAGAAGCCAACCGGCATAATTTTGCTGGCTATAATTTACTTTGGGGCGACAACAACCAAGCTTGGTATTTTTCTAACCGCCTAACAGAAGCACCTCGCCAGCTCGAGGCAGGGCTTTATTTGCTAAGCAATGCCACATTAAACACCGACTGGCCTAAAACACGGCGACTAAAAAAAGCCGTAGAAATATGGCAAACGACAGAAAACTGCCATCCAGACCAGCTTTTTGCTACACTTACCGACCCAACACCAGCCCAAGATAAAGACCTACCCAACACTTACATTGGCTTAGAAAAAGAACGTTTTTTATCGTCGATCTTTATTAAAGGCGAAAGTTATGCAACGCGAACATCAACCCTGCTTTGGCAAGAAGCAGACGGATATTGGCATCTACATGAAAAAAACCACGCAACAGACAAGAAGCTAGGCAATGAACACTATTATAAATGGCAGAGTGACTTGTCGAATTAAAATGGTTATACGCTTTAGACCGTTCATCTGGTGGTTTAAACAGCTTGCTTTGGTTAACCTGCTGTTACTGCTAACACTTGCGCCTGCCAAGGCTTCCATCTCACCCTCCACAACGCCAACCACTAGCAGTGCTTTAACTAGTTCAATTAACCCTTATATGACCAGCAATGAAACTTTAGCTCACTGGGTTAATTCAACACTAACAACCTATTACCCTCAACAGTCACTTAACTACCCAAATTACCTAGCCAAGCTTTATCAACAAATTGAATTTAAAAACTTTTGGTTCGACAGCGCAGGGCAGCTTAATACTGCTGCACGCCTTTTGCTTAGTGATATTAAACCTTGGTTAGCACTAGATGCTCACCCCAAGCTCCTTCCTTATCAACAACTAGCAGACCTTTTACAACAGCCAGTTAACACAAATTTACCAAGGCACCGCCAAGCAACCGATTTATTAATAACCGACTTATTTTTAAGTTATCAAAATGATTTACTGCAAGGCTATTGGGCTACTTTTGATATAGACCAAGACCACGGCATTACTAATGCTTACGAACGCTGGGATAATTGGCCAGATGAAGTGGTTAGGCAGCGTTTAGATGAAGTTTTCCCCCGCTGGTTACAAGAACTTAATAGCCAACAACCAGCAATTTGGGCCGTTAATCGTATTCAAGAAACACAGCCCATTAGCCGTTATTACTTGCCTTGGAGAAAAGCTTTCAGCCAATTAGAAGCTCTAGCCGATTTAGGTGACTGGCCAAAAATTGAATCTTATTTAACAGAAGGTTCACGCCATGCCGAGGTAACTAGGCTTGCCGTACAACTACTGCACCAAGGCGATTTACACGATTTAAATAATTATTTACCACAAGGCATTCAGCAACCCGTCTTTGATGAACAACTCACCCTTGCTTTAAAAAGCTTTCAACAAAGGCATCAGCTGCAAGTAACCGGCGAAACGAATGAATTAACGCGCCGATGGTTAAATATGCTTCCTGAAGAAAGATTACGTTTATTAGCACACAATATTCGTCGTTTACACCACCTGCCTAAACAACTTAACTCGCGTCATATTATGATTAATATGGCCGACCAACGCTTAACGTTTATAGAAGATAACCAACTTAAACTGGATATGAAAATTGTTATTGGCCGCGATGGTTTACGCACCCCCATTATGAACCAGTGGTTGACTTCAATTGTGCTTAACCCACTATGGAATGTGCCTAACAGCATCGCTAAAGACCGTATTTTTCCTCGCGCCTTAAAAAACCCTGAATACCTCAGCTCAAGAGACTATGCACTGGTTGATGGTTGGCACACGCCTTCTCGTTTTGTTTCAATTAACCAAGTGCCTATTGATGCTTTTGAAAGTGAAAAATCGAGCTATCGAATTGTACAAAAAACAGGCAGTTATAACCAATTAGGTAAGGCCAAGTTTCGCCTTTCTAACCAGCAAGCAATTTACCTGCACGACACCCCCTACCGCCAAGTCTTTAATGATCAGAACCGAGACCTTAGTGCTGGCTGTGTGCGTTTAGAAGATGCCGACCAGCTGGTACTGGCTGTGCTTAAAGGCGATAAAAAATGGACCGAAGAAAGAGTCATTGAAACTTACCAGCAGGGTGAAGAACGCTACGTTAAAATACACCCTAAAGTGGCTGTTTATTTAATGTATTGGTCGGTTTGGACAGATAACGCAGGCCGTTTACAGTGGCGCGAAGACATTTACCAAAAAGACACCCTAGAAGACAATAAACGCCTAGCCCTTAGGCCTTTAACTATACCAGTAACTCAGTAGTCGCTAATCTATTACTTTGCTAATATAAATGGCTTTATTTATTCCAAGCTAATTCAACCTAAACTTTGAAGGAGTTCCCTAATAATGGGGCTTTATATTCTTTTAATTTTTATTGTGTGTGCTATTTATGTACAAAACCGTGGCAAGGTTAAGCACACTAAATTATCACGCCAACTCACCGACCACTCTAACCTGCTTGCACCGGTTAATTGCCTTTTTTATGCTTTTTCTAAAGTAGGCAATAAGCCTTATTTTGATACCCAACTATTTCCACAGTTAAAAATTTTTGAAGAACACTGGGAAGAAATTCGCGATGAAGCCTTAGCCCTTCACCAACAAACCCACATTAAAGCGTCTGATGAACTAGATGATTTAGGTTTTAACTCTTTTTTTAAAGCGGGCTGGAAGCGTTTTTATTTAAAGTGGTATGGCGCAAACCTGCCTTCTGCCAAACAACTTTGCCCACGCACCATTGAACTAATTAACTCGGTGCCTGAAATTAAAGGGGCAATGTTTACTATGCTGCCACCCGGCGGCAGGCTAGTTAATCACCGCGACCCCTACGCAGGTTCCATTCGTTACCACTTAGGCTTAGCAACGCCTAATTCAGACGATTGCTACATAGATGTAGACGGCGAAAAATATGCTTGGCGTGATGGTGAAGCAGTGATGTTTGATGAAACCTACATTCATTATGCAGTGAATAACACAGAAGAAAACCGCATTATTTTCTTTTTAGATGTAAAACGCCCCGTTACTTTTGTGGCAGTTGATTGGTTTAACTCGGTATTTTCTAGAGTTGTTTTAGCTGCTTCAGCCACTAAAAATTTAGAAGGCGACAAGGTTGGTTTACTCAATAGAATGTTTGGTAGTGTACAAAAATTGCGTATGCAGGGTAAAAAACTTAAGCGTTTTAGTCCGTTTCTTTACTATGCAAGCCAGTATATTTTCTATGCTTTATTAATTTATTTAATCTTCTTTTAGTTTTTTTTAAGTTTAGCTTTCTTTTAAATTTAGTTTGAAATTTTAATTTAAGTGCGTTTAACAGCAAGGTGGTAATTAGCAGCTGCCA
>JAAYGA010000310.1 GCA_012727935.1 Pseudomonadaceae bacterium
ATACCGCTGTTTCTGCTTCCGCCGCCATCGCAGGCCAACCAGCACGCAGCAATAAAGCAGCGGCTAGGTTTTCTTTTAAAGGAGCTAAACCTGCCTGTAAGCGATAACCCCTTTGGTGCAGGCTAACGCCGCTTAAATCTAGGCTTAAAACGGCTTTTTGACCTTTATCAAAACGCAGGTGAAAGCGTACATCAGGGCGAACTTTATCCACCGAAGGGCGGCGGTCTTGCTGCTGTTTGAAGTAATCAACAATGGCATCTTTTACCCGCAAAGCAGTGTCGTGGCTGTTGCGTAAATGCGGCGTAGTGCCTGATACGTCAATCATAAGCGTGCCGTCACCTAGTAGGTGCTCGCTCCAATCAACCAAAGCTAACCAGTTGCTTAGCTCTTCTGCCGTTTCAACAAAGGCTTCATCAATTTGTAATAAAACCCGATTAGCAAGGCGTGACCACAAAATAGCACGGTAAGCACTTTCTAAAGTGGCATCACCCGTTACCCGCCCTACTCTAGCGCGAGGATCAATAAAGCCCAGTGTTGCAAGCTCCTCGGCCAGCAGCTGTTCAAGGCCGCGAGAGCAGGTAACATGGACGGTATAAGTAGAATCTAAGGAAGTCATGGTAACGCCTTTTTAAGTCGAGCAATTATGTTGGGCAATCAAAAATAGGAAACTGATAAATAAATAATGCTATGAATTTTTAACCATCTAGCTTATCAATAGAGGCGAGGCATTCAGAAGACCTGCCGTAGAAGAAAGCACCATCTTAACAATAAATAAGAGGCTGTACTCTATGAAGCGTCAAAAACGTGATCGTACCCACAGTGTTTTTACCCGTGGTTATAAAGTGGGTTTAGCTGGCCAATCTAGGGACAAGTGCCCAAGCCAACAAGATGAAGTACGCACTAGCTGGATGAATGGCTGGCGTGAAGGTAGGGAAGATCGCTGGGCGGGCATGAACGGTGTATCTGCCATCCATAAAAACCCCGCCGTTACCCTCGGCAGTTCTTAAAAACTAAAGAATACCTAAAGCTCGGTTTACACTATCGAGTCATTAACTAGAAACCCGTGCTCAAGTGCGGGTTTTTTGCTTTGTATAGCAACATGCCACAGGATCAGCGATAATACTGCGCTAATCGAATAAAGGATTTCTTGAATGTGGTTTAAAGCCTTACGTATTTATCAAGCACGCACTCATCAGCCTTGGAGCAATGACTCCCTAGAACAAGCCTTAGCAACTAAACCTTTTCGTGCTTGCGCTAGCACAGAAGAAACGACTGCTGGCTGGGTTTCACCAACTAACGGTTCAATGCTAGTTCACAGCCAAGGCAATCATTGGCTATTAAAGCTAAAAATAGAAGAAAGAATTTTACCAGCCAGCGTGGTTCGTGAACAACTCATTGAAGAAATTGAAGCCTTAGAAGCCGCAGAAAATCGCCGTGTTGGCCGCAAAGAGCGCCAAAACTTGAGCGATGAAGTCCGCCTAAGCCTTCTACCTAAAGCTTTTACCCGTTCTCGTTATGTGTGGGTTTGGCTAGATAGCAAAAATAACCGTGTGATGCTAGATACCACCACCGACAAACAGGCAGACCTTGCCTTAAATTTGCTACGTGAAGGCTTGGGTAGTTTACCGGTCATTCCTTTAAGCACCCAACTAGCACCGGTGCAAGTTATGACCGACTGGGCAACACAACAGCCACCTAAAGATTTAGAGTTACTCGATAGCTGTGAGTTACGCGATGCCCAAGACGACAAATCCATTATGCGCTGCCGTGGCCAAGATTTAGCCAGCGATGAAATTCAGCAATTATTAGCAGCAGGAAAACGTGTCACTCAACTCAGCTTAAACTGGCAAAATCAACTAAGCTTTACTCTAACCGACACGCTTATGTTAAAAAGCTTAAAATTTGCAGAAGAATTAATTGAAGAAACTAAAGACGCTAACCCAGATCAAGACCCTTTGATTGCTCTAGATGCTGAATTTATTCTAATGAGCAACACCCTAGTCACGCTAATTGATCAGCTAGTAAAGTATCACCAAGGCCTAAGCGATAACCTACAGCCAGACTAACAAAAACCCTGAGGTTTGTTTTAACGATGGAAACCAGCTTAATGAATGCCTCACCCGAGGCTTTTGATGCAATACGCCCCTACCGCGATGAAGAAGTGCGCGAAGTAGTTGAGCGTTTAACCCACGATACTGAATTTATCAACATCGTTTTGCGTTTTAAATTTCCAAGGCTGGCCAACTCACTTTTAGCCTTGCCCCTGCGCTGGCTGGTTGCTCGTGAACTAAAAAAACGCTTAGCTAAAATCAACTCTGTTGACGACCTGCAAGTCTATGTTGAAGGTTATATGGCGCAGATGATCGCCAACACCACGCAAGGTTTTACAGTAGTCGGGTTAGATTCACTGGAACCTAACCAAAGCTACCTGTTTATAAGCAACCACCGTGACATTGCCATGGACCCTGCTTTTGTAAACTATGCCTTACACGTTAATGGTAGAAATACCGTACGCATTGCCATAGGCGATAACCTGCTAAAAAAGAATTACGTTAATGATTTAATGCGCCTAAATAAAAGCTTTATAGTGCAGCGTTCAGCCAAGGGCGTTAGGCAAATGATGGC
>JAAYGA010000311.1 GCA_012727935.1 Pseudomonadaceae bacterium
GCCATTTTTCAAACCCCAAGTGGTGTCGGCATAACATTTTAAGCCGTCTAAGGGCAATTGCTTGTCTTGTAAATCTAATTCTGAACGTTCGCGCCTTGTTAGGTGTTTATCTGGATTAAACAATTCAAAATGCCCAGCTTTGCGTGCGCCCATTGTTAAGCGCAGCTGTTTAAAAGGTTCAAATTCTGTAAAGTTGGGCAGCTTCATTCTTGTGTCATTAATTAGCAGGCTTTTCTAGGCTATCAGAGCGGCTATCGGGGCGGCGGCGTTTTTCTAAAATGGCACGAATGCGTGAATCGGCATCGGTTCTTACTCGAAATTCAACCCGTCGGGCAAGCTCACTGTTTTCACTGCCATCAGCATTAAAAATGGGCTGCGATGATGACAAACCATTAGCCGTTAAATAGTGTTTTAACCACTCTTGCTCATTACTTACTTGCGGCAGGTTAATAACATATTCTAGGCTTGATCGGGTGCGTTCTTGCGAAAGGCGCATGTTATTTATATAGGCTTCATTAACGGTGCGGGCATTAGTCCAATCACGGGAAGTGTGGCCTTCAATGCGAACCTCTTCAATGTCTTCTCGGTAGTCTGCTGAAGTAATAACCTGCACATAGCGTGGAAAAAAATCATGTAAAATAGTTTCAAAAGCGGGGCGTAATTTTGCAGAACCCAATTCAAACAACACACCACTGTCTTGAAAGCTAATAACTAAATCTGGCGTTAACTGCGCCCCCCAACGTGGCAAGTCATCTTCAAATTCATCCAGCAAATCTTGGTAGAGGGCTTGGCGTAAATCTAAGTAAATTTCTGCCACTTCTCGCATTCGCTCACTTTCTTTTTGCACTATCACCATAAAAACAACCGACACTAGTAAAAACACCATCATCAGTGCAGCCATTAGGTCGCTGACAGAAATCCAATGAGCGCCTTCTTCATCGGCTAACACTTCTTGGTTTTCGTTTCGCATCATAGTGGTTATGCGCCCCCAGCTTTACTGTTTTTTTCTAGCTGTTCCGTTATTTTAACCAACTCACGCAACTTGTCGGTAAGCGGCGTGTAATCGCTGACAAACTTTTCTGAAAGGGCGGCTAGCTGGCTGCCAAAAGTTTGTAAGGAATGGGTGAGTTCATGTTCTAAGGCTGCATCTAGGCGCACAAGCTGTTGTTCAGTTCTGTCTAAAGTGCGCTCAGTTACTTTTTGTTGGCGAGCTAATTGCTCATCTAAACGTGAACCTAAGACTTCATTAAGGGTTTCAACACTGTCGGCAACACGCTTGGCAGAACCGTCGATTAAACGTTGCATTTGGGTGTGTTGACGCTCTAGCTGGCCTGCCAAACCATCGGTTAAAGCATGAATCCGCTCTTCTAATTTAGGTAATCCACCACCAGCCTTATTCACTAAATTGGCTAAAGAATCGAGGTATTTTCCTAAAGATTCCGATTGCTGCTGTAAACCACTCATCACACTGCCAAGGGTTTCAGCAACTTGGTTAAAGGCTTGGGTGTGTTCCACCATCGTTTTATAAGCTTCAGTAGCCTTGTCTAAAACCTTACCGTTAGCGCGTTGTTCATTTAAAAGGGCTTCTAATTCAGCTTTGTAATTATCTTGCCATTGCAACATCTGTCCAACCGCTTGGTTTAACTGTTGAAAATTCTCACCGTATTGGGTGCCAATTTGCTGGTTAAAATCTGTTAGCAGGCTTTTTAAAGCTGTAACCAATGCTTTGGAATTAGCATCGGCCATTTGTTGCTGGTAATCACCTATGCCTTTAGCAAAAGTTTTCAAACTAGTTTCTAAACGTTGATCTGTATTCTTTAGGTATTCATCTACTTTGGTTAACCCAGAATTTTTCAGCAATAGGCGAATATCACCCAACAAGGTGGCTAGGTCGTCCATCGTTGCACCAGTCACCTGCACGCTGCCGTCTATGCCACGCACATGGTTAAGAATGTGGCGCATTTTTATAGTCATAGAACCCAGCAACCCAGCAATAGAAGACCAAAAAGCAGTTTTTAAGCCTTCAATTAATTGGGGTACACTGCCTTCAACATCCACCGAATCAAAGTTCATTAAACCCAAAGCAATACCCAAAAACGTACCAAAAATTCCAACACTGGTCAGAATAGATGGCGCTGCATTCACCGTTCTTAGAGAATAAACCGGCCCATGAAAATAGGCAGTCATGGCGGTAATAAGAAAAATAAAAAATAAGGTTAGGGGTGAAAAGGCACTTAGAAGATCCATAAAGCATTTATTTCTCTAGAGTTTTTTCTGTACCGTAAGGCAATGGTTTAACAAGCCGCTAGTTGAAGGATCAAAAGCTAAAGCGATTGCTTGCTTATCTTTAGCTAGCAAAGCTTGTTCCGTTGCTAAAGCAATTTTCTTGCCTAGTTCAACGCCCCACTGGTCAAACGGATTAATATTCCAAATAGCCGCTTGCACAAACACCTTGTGTTCATAAAGCGCAATTAATTGGCCTAGGTTATAAGGTGTTAACTCATTCATTAACAAGGTAGTTGAAGGCTGGTTGCCCCGATAAAGCATGTGTGGCATTGCTTCGCCTGCGGCAGATTTAGGAACCGCAGCATCGCCCAACATTAATAAGCGTGACTGAGCAAAACAGTTGGCTAATGAAAGCCGATGTTGGTCTTGAAATTGGCGGCGCGTTTCACTGTCTTTTATTTCGTCGTAACGGTGAATGGGCGCAATAAAATCACAATTTACCGCTTCAGTACCTTGGTGCAACAGCTGGTAAAAAGCATGTTGGGCATTAGGTCCAAGCTCGCCCCAAAGCACTGGGCAGGTTGCATATTCAACCGCTTCGCCTTCACGGGTAGTGCTTTTACCGTTAGATTCCATTTCTAACTGGGTAAGGTAATCTGGAAAATATTTTAAACGGCCATCATAGGGCAGAATAGCTTGGGCGCGAATATTTAAAAAATTGATATTCCAAATGCCAGTTAAAGCTAGCAAAACAGGCAGATTATTAGCTAAGGGGTTGTTAGCAAAATGTACATCTAAAGCGTGTGCGCCTGCTAAAAGTTCACGAAAACCGTCCATCCCTATTTGCAGCGCGATGGGCAAACCAATCGCAGACCAAAGGGAATAGCGCCCGCCCACCCAGTCCCAAAATATAAGCTGATGTTCTTTGGCTATGCCCCATTCAGTCATTTTTTTTGTGGAAGCAGAAACGCCAATAAAGTGCTGCTTAATAACCAACGTTTCTTTACCCAGCTTATCAATTAGCCAATGGCGAGCAGTGTTGGCGTTGGTTAGGGTGTCTATAGTGCTAAACGATTTAGAAGAGAAAATAAACAAAGTGGTTGCAGGGTTAAGCTTTTTTAAACGTTCAGCCAACTGTGATCCGTCAATGGTTGAAACAAAATGAAGGTTTAAAGGTGCTGTTTGTTCCGGCTTAAAGCCTGCCAGCGCATGGCAAACCATTAACGGCCCTAAATCAGAACCACCCACGCCTAAATTCACCACATCGGTAATGGGTAGGCCAGTAACGCCGCGCCATTGCCCTGCTTGAAGTTTAGCTACTAGCTGCTGCATTTTCGTTAAACTGGCTTGCACTGCTAGGTTAACGTCTTCACCTTCCACAAACAGTTTAGCCTTAGCCGGTAAGCGCAAAGCTGTGTGCAAAGCAGGCCTAAGTTCACTGTTATTAATTGGCTGGCCGCCTAAAAGGTCGTTAATTTTAGAGGTTAATTGGCACTCTTCGGCTAGTTGTAATAGAAGTTGCAGGGTTAAAGGTTCAATACGCTGCTTAGAAAAATCTAGCAGTAGTCCATTAAAACTACGGCTGAGTTGGGTAAACCGCTGTTTATCATTGCTCATATCGCGCAAATGGCGATTATCTGTTTGTTTAGCTTCTTGCTGCAATGCATACCAACTGGCTAGGGTACTAGGGCGTGACATAATCTCAACTATCCTTACTAGATCTTTGGGTAAGTTTACCTTTTTGTAGGTATGATCCGCTACAATGCTGGCATCTATTACATAACAGGGTGTTTTTTTGTGAACAAATCCAAACTTTTTTCCTTGCTGCAGTATGTAATACCGCAACACCTCCTCTCTCGTTTAACGGGTCGCTTAGCTGAATGCCGCCTTGGCTGGGTTAAAAACTCACTCATTAAAACTTTTATTAAGCGTTTTAATGTTGATATGAGCGAAGCGTTACAAGAAGACCCTACCGCCTATGCAAACTTTAACGATTTTTTTACGCGCGAACTAAAACCCGGTGCGCGTGAAATACTAGCAGATCCTACCCAGTTAGTTAGCCCTGCCGATGGTGCGATTAGTGAATTAGGCTTATTGGAACACGGCCAACTACTTCAAGCTAAGGGCATTAATTACAGCCTAACGCGCTTATTGGGTGGCAACCTTGAAAAAGCCAAGCCTTTTATGGGCGGCAGCTTTGCTACAATTTATTTATCGCCCAAAGACTATCACCGAGTCCACATGCCCCTGCAAGGCCGCTTGCTAGAAACTATTTATGTACCTGGTAAACTATTTTCTGTGAACCAAGCCACAGCAGACAATGTGCCAGGTTTGTTTGCGCGTAATGAACGCCTAGTGTGCTTTTTTGAAACACCTGTTGGCTCTATGGCACTTATTTTAGTGGGTGCCATGATAGTAGCTGGCATTGAAACCGTTTGGGATGGTCAGGTTGCACCACCAGCACATAAACTCACCTTAAAAGACTTTAGCAACCCTCAGCCAGTAGTGTTAGAAAAAGGCCAAGAGATGGGGCGCTTCAAACTGGGTTCAACCGCTATTCTAGTGTTTGGACCAGGGGCTGTTGAATGGCGCGAAGAATTACAAAATGGCACCCCAGTTAAACTAGGTGAAGCCCTAGCTTCGTTAAAAATTAAAAGTCACGGCACCAAATAAAGTACCCACATAATTTCTATCCACTAGTGGGCTGTCAATTACACTGTTTGGCAGCCTGCGAAGCGTAGCAACCAACATAAAAGAAGTGCTTGGATTCAAGTCATAATTTGCTACTAAACTTGCCCTAACCTGAACACTGCCTTTGGCTTTGTAAGCATCACGCCCTAGCTGCACACTGGCTTCATTGGCATTAACACCAAAATAATAATCTAATAAACGACTACTTTGCCAAGTGGCATGGCCTGCGGGTATTAACATAAACTTTTCAGTAATTGGCACTAAATAAGCATAACCCACACCTGCTGAATAACCTTTATGCCTGCTTAAAGTGTCGGCAACCACACGGGTGGTGAAACGGTTGTAGCCTTTTTGTAAAGTTGTGCCTACCCCCGCATCTAAAGACCATTTACGTTTTTCCATGCCTTGTAAATAATAAGAATCAGCAGCCTTATAACCCTCCATTCGCAGCGCACCTAAAGCTGAAACGGTGAACTTATTGCCCCTCTCTCCTTGACTCCACAGGTGTAAACCTCCTTCAATACCCCTAATATAGCCTTTTTCACCTTCATAATTAATGTAAGCAGGTAAAGTATTAGGGCTAGAAGAAACACCACGGTAAGGGCTTTGAGCCTGAGTTAAACCTATGCCAACACCTAGTTGAGCTTGCAAATTAAAACTGGCTACAAGGCTTGCAAAAAAGAAAATAACTTTAAGTCGCATATTCCACTCTCTAAATAAAATGTAAGCAATTGTCCATTATTGATCAGCTAAGATACAGTCTAAAAAATAGTTGGAGTAAAAATGAAAAACAAAAAACACCAACTTACTCGCTGGAAATTGCGATTTTTTGCTTGGCTTATTGTTAGCTGCCTATTACTACTGGTGAGCAATGGCTGGTTTGTTAATTTAACCTCAGCAAGAATTGCTAAGCCAGAAAATGGCTGCAGTAGTGATTACAAAGTAGCTTTAGTGTTTGGCACCAGTCAGTTTTTACGTTCAGGGCGGCCTAATCCCCACTATTATGGACGCATAGATTTAGCTGCTTTGCTTTACCAACAAGGCAAAGTGCAACACCTGCTTTTGTCGGGCGATAACCGCAGCCAATATTATAATGAACCAGCTAAAATGCAGCAGGATTTATTAGAACGTGGCGTACCTTTAGAAGCAATGACTTTAGATGCTGCCGGTTTTAGCACCTTTGATAGTTTAAAACGTAGCCAAGCAATCTATGGTTTAAATGAACTCCTGTTAATTACTCAACATTACCATTTACCAAGGGCTTTATTTATTGCTAACCATTTAGGTTTAAAAACAGCAGGCTGTGCGGCTGAAGGACCTGAATGGTCGGCAATGCGAACCGTATGGTTTAGAGAAATGGCCGCAAGATTAAAAACTTTAGGTGACTTATATATTTGGCAACGTGAACCCAGTGTTTTAGGCGAACCTCAACCACTTAAATTTTAAGCTACTGTTTTATACTTTTAGCTTTCTCCTAACTGAATGGCAAACTGCTGTAACATATACTGTAAACGTAACAGCAACCCCACCTTTTAGCGCAGTCTCCTATCACTAAACTAGGCTCCTCTTTATTCAGGAGCAAGTGATGAGCAAACGAACCTATCGCACAAGTGAGCAATGGACTGAGCTATTTA
>JAAYGA010000312.1 GCA_012727935.1 Pseudomonadaceae bacterium
AAGACCTTTCTGAAATAAACTTGCAAGACCTGCCAAGGTTTTCAACCACCTTTAACGAATTTGACCGAGTCTTAGGCGGCGGCCTTGTGCCTGGCTCTGCCATTTTAATTGGCGGCAACCCAGGTGCAGGTAAATCAACCCTACTTTTACAAGTGGCTTGTAAGCTAGCGCAACTAATGAAAGTGCTTTATGTCACGGGTGAAGAATCATTGCAGCAAGTGGCATTAAGAGGGCAGCGTTTAGGCTTGCCCACCCAAGGCTTAAAAATGTTGGCAGAAACCAGTGTAGAAAGCTTGCTTGCCGTGGCAGAAATTGAAAAACCACAAGTACTCATTGTGGACTCTATTCAAACCATGCACGTTAGCGATTTACAATCTGCGCCAGGCGGTGTGGCTCAGGTGAGAGAATCGGCGGCTTTTTTAACACGCTTTGCTAAGCAATCCAATACAGTGCTGTTTTTAGTGGGCCACGTTACTAAAGACGGCTCTTTAGCCGGCCCCAAAGTATTAGAGCACATGATAGATGCGTCACTTTTATTAGAAGGCGATGGCGACTCACGTTTTCGTACCCTAAGAGGCCAAAAAAACCGCTTTGGGGCAGTCAATGAACTAGGCGTGTTTGCCATGCTAGAAAATGGTTTAAAAGAAGTAAAAAACCCTTCGGCTATTTTTCTATCCCGCGATGAAGAGCCCGCTGCTGGTAGTGTGGTGATGGCAACTTGGGAAGGCACTCGTCCCTTGTTAGTGGAAGTTCAGGCCTTGGTGGATGAATCACAGCTAGGCAACCCACGCCGTGTTGCAGTTGGGCTAGATGGCAACCGCTTATCTATGTTGCTGGCGGTTTTAAACCGGCATGGCGGTATTTTTACGGGCGACCAAGATGTGTTTTTAAACGTGGTGGGTGGCATAAAGGTGCTAGAAACCAGCGCTGACTTAGCCGCAGTTATGGCGATAGTTTCTTCACTCAAAAACCAACCCTTACCGCATGAGCTAATGGTCATCGGTGAAATTGGTTTATCGGGAGAAATACGCCCAGTACCCAGCGGCCAAGAAAGAATAAGAGAAGCGGCTAAGCATGGCTTTACCCGAGCAATCGTACCCAAAGGCAATGTACCAAAAGACATGCCAGAGGGAATGCAGGTGATAGGCGTTAGCCGGTTAAGTGAAGCCTTAGAAGCGATTTAAACCTCTAACAACTCACCCGATTCAAGTAGGTGCAGCTTGGTTTGTAAATTTAGCTGGGCAAGCTCTGCTTTAATTTCTTCAGTTTGGCTAGGCTTTAAGTGGGATAACCAAACTTGCTTGGGTGGGTGTTCTAGTGCATGAATTAATTTATTCAGCAGTGAAGGCGTTAGGTGTTTAGCCAGTTTAGCTAGGTTGTCTAATCTGTTAGGGAAGGCACATTCCATCATCAGTACATCTAGCTTACCTAGCTGATTTATTTCCTGTAAAACATCAAGGCCAAAGGTAGTGTCGCCCGTAAAAGCTAAAGATTTACCTTGTTCAGTAGTAACCTTGTAACCACAGGTGGGAACAATGTGTTCAACAGGGAAAGCAGTAAAAGTTAGCTCATTAATAACTACTGGCTGATGAAGAGTGATGGGGTTAAATTTAACGACGGGTGTTTCTTCATTAGGTAGGGTAGAAAAATCAGGCCAAATTTCCCAGTTAAAAATATGCTGGCGTAAAATTTCAATAACTTCTGGCAAGGCATACACTTGAATGGGCTCTTGCAAATGATCAAATAAGTTATCTATAAGTAAAGGCAGAAAACAAATATGATCCATGTGGGAATGGGTTAAAAAAATGTGTTTAATTTTTAACTGTTCGTCATGGTTAAGTTTGCCCAACCCAGTACCAGCATCTAATAAAGTGTGATCATTCAGCCGGTAACAGGTGGTGTATTGTCCAGCTCCCATGCCACCACTACAGCCTAAAATTTCTACCTTCATCGCTAGTTCCTTGCTTTTATATCATTAATTGACTGCAGCTGAATCCCAGGAAGGGTGTTAATGTCTACTTCATCAATTTGTTCATCACGCAAATGTTTTTTAGCGTAATCAAGGTAAACTTTTTTGTAAACAAATAAGGTGTAAATATCACCATCTAAATGCTTGTCTTCAACCATTCGCCCCATAATGGTAAGCGCCTGAGATAAGGGCATGGGTTTTTTATAGGGCCTTTCATGGGCAGTTAAGGCTTCAAATACATCTGCTATACCCATAATGCGTGCGGGTATCGACATTTGTTCGCGAGTTAAGCCTCTTGGGTAGCCTTTGCCATCCATTCGCTCGTGATGCCCGCCAGCATACTCTGGTACTCGCTGTAGGTGACGTGGAAAGGGTAGCTGCTCTAACATAGCTAGTGTATGAACCATGTGCCCTTCCATAATTTTGCGCTCATCTTGATTAAGCGTGCCGCGACGTATGCATAGGTTGGCAACCTCATCATCACTCAGCAAGGCTTTACGCTGCCCATTTGCATCTATCCAGCCTTGTTTGCTTAGGTTGGCAACTCTGGCTAGATGTTCGTCTGCCATAAACTCGCCGCCCGTATTGGCTAGTTGTAAAAAGGCAAGGTCATCTTTTAGCTGTGTTTCAAGTTGGTTATAAAAGGTTAAGCGGGATTCATCGAGTTGCTTACCTTGCTTCGCTGCAGCTAACGTTTCTTTGAGTTTCGCAATTTCTAAATCGCGGCGTAAAATTTCAAAGCGGTCGGCAATAAAATGAATGCGATCAACAAGGGTTTCTAACTTGGTTGATTTTTCCATTATGTGATGAGGTGTAACAATCTTGCCGCAGTCATGTAGCCAGGCTGCTGTTTTAAGCTCATACCTGTCTTCATCCGTCATGCTAAAACCTTCAAGACCCGGGAAGTTAATTCCGTTGGCCGCTTCAGCAAGCATGAGTGTTACGTCAGGTACACGGCGGCAATGAGCGCCAGTGTGGGGTGATTTGGAGTCAATGGCGCTGGCAATAACTTGTGCAAAACTATCAAACAGAGTGCGTAGTTCATCTATAAGGCGGCGATTAGTCAGCGCAACAGCAGCTTGAGAAGCTAAAGATTCTGCAATGCCTTGGTCTTCGTTATCAAACTCAACCGTTTCACCCGCAGCATTCAGCTTGTTTAACAGTTGCAGTGCGGCAATAACTTCGCCTTCATGGTTAAGCAGGGGAATGGTTAAAAAAGACTTAGAGCGATACCCCGTTTTTTCGTCAAAGCTGCGTGTGCCAGAAAAATCAAAACCTTGTTCATGGTAAGCATCTTTAATGCGGGCAGTTTTCTTGTTAAGAACAGACCAAGCAACAATCATGCGTTCGTTGGGTAGGCCATTTGTTAGGTGTAAAGGAATGAGTGGAAAATTATCACCAACGGGCTTGCTGGTACCGCCTAAGTAAATATTTAGCTTATCATTCTGTACTAAGGTAAAGCGCAGGGCGTCATTGTTTGGCTCTACCATGTAAAGCGTGCCAGCATCGGCGTGGGTAAGCTCTCGGGCGCTATCAAGGATCATTTCTAACAATTTGCTCTGATCTTTTTGAGCTGAAAGTGCAATTCCTATAGCGTTTAATCGCTTAATGCGTTCATAGCTAGGGTTTAAAGAAAAGTTGGGTTGCATAGTGCCCCCTAATTAATAGCAGCTAAAAATGCATATTAATAAAATGTAAGTGCTTAAAAGTGAAGTAGCTCACTTATTACAAGCGGCTAGTCACCTATAGCAAGCTGGGTGACTTAGATAGATAAAATTCAAGTATAATGCCAAGTAACTAAACTTTGTAAACTTCTTATGGGAAAAATCATGATCAGAATAGCAATCATGGGTGCTGGTGGCCGCATGGGGAAAACCCTAATCGAAGCGGTGAATGAAAGTTCGCAAGTAAAGTTAGCCGCCGGCATTGTTGAACCAGATTCAAGCTTAGTGGGTGTTGATCTAGGCGAGCTGGCTGGTATAGGCCGTGTGAACCTAGCAGTAGCTGATTCATTAGCAAAGGTAGTGAATGATTTTGATTTGTTAATTGATTTCACCACCCCTGCCGTTACGCTAGCCAATGCTGCTTTTTGTGCGGCCAATGGTAAGGCAATGGTTGTGGGTACAACAGGTTTAAGTGAAGCTGAAAAAGCTGAGTTAGCCGTTGCTGCACAAAAAGTGCCCGTAGTTTTTGCACCGAATATGAGCGTTGGCGTAAATGTTTGCTTTCGCTTATTAGAACTCGCCGCCGCTGCGCTGGGCGATGATTACGACGTTGAAATTGTGGAAGCACACCATCGCCATAAAGTAGATGCACCTTCAGGCACTGCGCTAGGCATGGGTGAAGTAGTAGCTAAAGCCTTGGGTCGTAATTTAAAAGAAGTGGCGGTTTATGGTAGAGAAGGCCAAACCGGTGCGCGTAAGCCTGAAACCATAGGTTTTGCGACCATGCGAGTGGGCGATGTGGTGGGCGACCATACCGTGGTGTTTGGTAATGAAGGCGAAAGAATTGAAATTACCCACAAGGCTTCAAGTCGCATGACTTTTGCTAAGGGTGCAGTAAGGGCCGCTAGCTGGTTAGAAAATAAGCCGGCTGGTCTTTACGATATGCAAGATGTGCTGAACTTAAAGTGATTTGGTGGTAGACCTTTCTAACGTTTTTGCGGTAGAATTATCAAGATAAGCGCCTAAGTTCAGGGCAAAAGCTTACCCACCAAATTATATAAAAAAGCGGGATGGACACCAGTTCATCTCGCTTTTTTGCAACCCAAAATCGGTATTGGCCGTGAACAGGCGGCCCTGCTGAAAGCCTGTTATGGGAGGAAACTGTTTTGACCAGACCCGCTATTCTGGC
>JAAYGA010000313.1 GCA_012727935.1 Pseudomonadaceae bacterium
TGGTTGGGTAGGGCTTTCAGGCCTATTTTGGTTAACCGCCGTTTTTAGTATTTTTGGTATGTTCATTGTGTGGCGTTGGGTGCCTTCACCGCAAAGGGTTAGAAAGCACCTAGATGCAGGCGGTGTTGATACTAAACAGCTGGGTAAGGTGTTACTTAATCCACAATTAATTCGTTTAGATTTCAGTATTTTGGTCTTGCATCTGCTGTTAACTGGTGTGTTTATTGCTGTGCCTGGTTTGTTAGTGGATGCTGGTTGGACTTTAACGCAACATGGCTGGATTTACCTTGCCACCATGCTGCTTGGCTTTGGCCTAATGATTCCGCTGATTATTATTGGTGAAAAAGGCCGCAAAATGAAAGCCATGCTGTTGCTTGCAGTTAGCCTAATTGCGGCGGCATTAGTGCTTATGCCCACCAATTTAGGTAACTGGGCATTATTGCCTGGCCTGTTGCTGTTCTTTACGGGTTTTAATTTATTAGAAGCCAGTTTACCTTCATTAATAAGCAAGCAATCGCCGGTACAAGCCAAAGGCACTGCGATGGGTATTTATTCCACTTCACAGTTTATTGGCGCATTTTTAGGTGGTGTTTTAGGTGGGTTTATACTCACTTATTGGGGGCCGCAAGAATTACTTTGGAGTGCCGCTGGTTTGTGTCTAGTATGGTTAGTAGTCTTGTTAGGTTTTCAGCAGCCAAGGCACTTGTCTAGCCGCATTTTTACCCTGCCCAAATTAGTAGGCGAAGAATTAGACGCTTTCAAAGCGCAATTAGCTAACACCTTGGGTGTGGTGGAAGTGGTGTTTCTAGTTGAAGAAGCGACTGGTTATTTAAAATTAGACAAACAGCAGTTAGATGAACAGGCGCTTGATAGCCTATTATTAAAAGACTAGAACGCATTTTAAGCAGAATTTAAATAGTATTTAAAGAGGAAAAGGCTATGTCACGTGGCATAAATAAAGTGATTCTAATTGGTAATTTAGGGCAAGATCCAGAAATTCGTTATACCCAAAACCAAAAACAGGTTGCCAACTTAAGCATCGCAACCACTGAAAGCTGGACAGACCGCCAAACAGGCCAAAAACAAGAAAAAACTGAATGGCATAAGGTTGTTTTTTTTGACCGTTTAGCCGAAGTTGTTGGCCAATATTTAAAGAAAGGCAGTAAAATTTATATTGAAGGCAAGCTACAAACACGCAAGTGGCAGAATCAGCAGGGTGTAGATCAGTACACCACTGAAATTGTTGGCAATGAAATGCAAATGCTTGATGGTCGTGGTGATGGCGGTGGTCAAAACTACGGTAATGCTGGTCAACAAATGCAAGGCGGTTATCAGCAGCCACAACATCAGCAAGCACCACAGCAACAAGCTTATGCGGCTCCTGCACCTCAACAAGCCTATGCAGCACCTGCTCCACAGCCAGCGCCACAATACCAACAGCAGGCTTATGCAGCACCACAGCAGCCAGCACAGCAATCTTATGCCGCGCCTGCACCTCAGCCCGCACTCCAAGCTTATGCGTCACCTACTCAAGCACCTACTCAAGCTCCTGCTGCCAAGTCTCAACAGCCTGCAGGCCAGTCATTTAATGACTTTGATGACGATATTCCTTTTTGAGGATATAAAGAAACTATTGTTAAGTATTAATTAGTAGCTTTGCGCTTAACGCCCTGTTTATACAGGGCTTTTCATTGCTTTAGCTAAAGGTTAATAAAATCCCTCTATGCCATTTTCTGCCAAATAGGCAATCTGCTGTTTAATCACTGGATGATTAAAAAATGCCTGCAAGTCCTCCGCTCTTTTTGAACCAACCCCACTTCTAGCTTGCCATTCTTCTTGGCTACGTTGTGCGAGTGTTTGCCATTTGGCTGCTTCCCCATATTCAAACAGTTCGCCGCTGCCTACAGGCGGCATTCCTAAAGCAACCAACCAAGTGGTAAAAGGTTTGCTAGCAGCTAAATGAAAATTTCGTACCAAAAGCCTACTACGTTTTTTACCTATACTAGGTAACTTTTCTAATTGTTCGGGCGTTAAAGCCAGCCAGCTGGTTAAATCTTTTAATACACCTTCTGCAAGTAATAGCTGCCAAGTTGCTTCGCCTACGCCCTGCATAGCTAGGCTTTGTTTGGAGCTTAACCAAGTTAAACGGGCAATAAATTGCTGTTCGCAGCCTTTAGGGTAGGGCGATAGTTCTATCGCTTCAGCTTGCAAACAGCTTAGAAAATGAAAACTGTCTTCGGACGGGTGGTTAGTTTTTATTCTGGGTTGGCTTCTAACCAATACGTTTTCTAGTTGCGGAATGGTTAAACCAGCTAGCTTAATGGTCACTAGGTCGCCAGATTGTACATCCATTGATTGCAGGTTTTTTAAACTACCAAGGCTAGTTCGGCTAATGGTGCGCTGGTCTAATTCAAAGGGTTCTAACTCTAATAAAGGCGTAATACGCCCTGTGCGCCCAACTGTATAAATAATCTTGTTAACACGAGTAACGGCTTGTTGGGCTGGGTGCTTCCAAGCAATTGCCCAACTAGGTGGTTTAGCTTGCCATTGTTTAGCGTTAGGTCTGAACTGTTGACGTATTACTACACCATCAGTAGCCATAAATAGGGGCTGGGTATACCAGTGGTTTTGCCAGTGCTTCACATCGTTTAAACTTTTAATCGGCTGGGTTAAACCTTGGCTACGAGTAAATCCCCAACTAGTCAGTTGTTCTATTTGAGCTTGCATACTTAAACCAGAGTTAGGCCAATCCCAAACATACATTTCTACCTGCTTGGCTTGTTCAGGGTTGGTTTGTTGGCGCTGCATAAAACCAGCAATTTGGCTGCGTGCGCCTTGGCTGTCTTGCTGAGCTTGAATATGGTTTTCTAAACGCCAAACCAGCTCACCCTGTAAAACCACTTGGGCTAGCTGAGTATTTAATTGCTGTGGAATGTTGGGTAGATTTTTTGCTTTTTCTGTCCAGTCTTGGCCTAATTCTCCATTGCCACGACTAATGGCTTGGGTTAGCTTACCGTTACCATAAACCAAACTAACCGCAACCCCATCAGCTTTAGGCTGAACCCATAATTCTTGATGGCTTCGTGCCGCTAACCAGTCTTTTACCGCTTGGCTTGAATGCACTTTGTTTAAGCCGGTTTGTACTAAAGGGTGCTTAAGCTTAAGTGGCTTATTGGTTGTTAGGGTGGGCAGTTGCAGTTCAGGAAAGCAGGTTTGTAGTTGCAAAAAACGTTTAAGGGTTTGGTCATAAATACCATCGCTAACCAAAGAAATGCCTTGTTCATAGTAGGCTAGGTTCCACTGACTTAGCAGTTCGATTAAGCCTTTGGCTTCCGTTGCTTGTTGTTGGCTAATGGGTTGTTGATTTGCTTGGCATTCTGCAAAAGTGGATGATGAAAAGAATAAGCAAACCAGAGCGAAAGCCAAGGTAGGCGGATTAATAGTTACCATAGAATTCCTTCTCTTTGGGTTAAGTTTTTTAACTTGTATATCAACTGATAATCAACTTGCAGCAAAGCGTTAAACTTGGCCTTGTGTCAGATCAATAATAAGGAAAATTATGAATTTATCTCTTGCAGCTTTAGCCGTTGCCACGGGTGCTAGTTGCGGTGCATTGGGGCGTTGGTGGTTATCGCTACAATTTAATAGCAGCCTAGCTTTATTACCCTTGGGTACTTTATTAGCAAATTTATTGGGTGGTTATTTTATTGGTTTGGCACTGGCGTTTTTTGCTCAGCAGCCTAATTTGTCAGCTGAATGGCGCTTGTTTTTGGTAACGGGTTTGTTAGGCGGTTTAACTACTTTTTCTACATTTTCCGCAGAAGTATTTAGTCTATTACAGCAAGGGCGTTATTTGTGGGCTTTATTGGGTGTGGCGGGGCATTTGTTTGGCAGCCTGTTAATGACTGCCTTGGGTTTTGCTAGTTACAGCCTTTTTAAAAGCGGGCTCTAAGGATTGCTGTTAAGGCTAAGTGCTGGCCTTATTTGCTGGGTAGGTGGTCGGGTATTAGTGCATCTTTATCAAACTCAATTTCAAATTTACGCAAGCGCAAAGTGGCTGGGTAATATTCAGCTTCAATTTTGTTGTTTTGCTGGTCATAACCTTTAATTTCATAACAACCA
>JAAYGA010000314.1 GCA_012727935.1 Pseudomonadaceae bacterium
CACGTTGCTGGCCTAGTTGCCGCAGGCGTTTACCCTAACCCAATGCAACATGCCCACGTAGTAACTACGACTACCCACAAAACTTTGCGTGGCCCTCGTGGTGGTTTAATTCTTTCTGCCTGTGGCGATGAAGCTATCTATAAGAAGCTGAACTCGGCTGTTTTCCCCGGCGGTCAGGGTGGCCCTTTAATGCACGTAATAGCTGCTAAAGCTGTGTGCTTTAAAGAAGCGATGTTGCCAGAATTTAAAACCTACCAAGCCCAAGTAGTTAAAAATGCTCAGGCCATGGCTAAGGTTGTTATGGATCGTGGCTACGATGTGGTTTCTAACGGTACTGAAGACCACTTAATCTTAATTAGCTTAATTAGCAAAGGTTTAACGGGTAAAGATGCTGATGCCGCTTTAGGTTTAGCCAACATTACCGTAAACAAGAACGCAGTGCCTAAAGACCCACAAAGCCCCTTTGTTACTTCAGGTTTGCGTGTTGGTACGCCTGCTGTAACTACGCGTGGCTTTAAAGAAGCAGAATGCAGTGAGCTAGCTGGTTGGATTTGTGACATTCTTGATGACATGAATAACCCAGCTGTTATTGAAGCTGTGAAGCAGAAAGTAACGACACTTTGTGCGCGTTTTCCTGTTTACCTAGATTAGTTTTTAACTAAACTTTTAAACTTAAGTTTTCAAACTAAAACCTAAGCTTTAACTGTTAGATAACCGGAGCGAAATTCTTGCTCCGGTTTTTTAATTTTGGTCTGGTTAAAAAATATGCAACTAGGCTGCCTAGAAGTTAGCACCCTAAGGCTTTTGCAGGTAGAATACTCAACTATTCGACAAAAAAAGACTAGGTTCGATTGCAATTATGCACTGTCCCTTCTGTAGCGCCCAGGAAACAAAAGTAAACGACTCGCGGCTAGTTGCTAATGGCGACCAAGTTAGGCGGCGGCGTGAATGCTTAACCTGTGGTGAGCGTTTTACTACCTACGAAACAGTTGAACTAGTGATGCCTAGAGTGGTGAAGCGCGATGGTTCGCGTGAAGTGTTTGAAGACAGTAAATTGCGTGCGGGTTTGCAGCGTGCCTTGCAAAAGCGCCCTGTTGACACCGAAGCACTAGAAGCCGCTTTAGCAAAAATAAGGCAGCAGTGCCGTGCCAGTGGTGAACGTGAAATGCCTTCTTTGCACATTGGTGAACTGGTAATGCAGCAACTTAAGCAACTAGACCAAGTGGCTTATATACGTTTTGCTTCTGTTTATCGCCAGTTTAAAGACTTGGAAGAGTTTCGTGCTGAAATAGATCAGCTAGTGGCTGATCCAATAATACCGAACGCATAACCTAAAACTTTAATCTCAGGTTTTACCTAGGAGTTTTTTTTGACTCTTCTTGCTGTTCCAAACTTTTCTGTTGATTACCTAGTGCAAGCAATGCAGCTGGCACGCCAAGGTTGGTATACCACTCGAACGAATCCCCGTGTTGGTTGTGTTCTGGTGCGTGACGGGCAGCCGGTGGGCGAAGGCGCACATTTAAAGCCCGGTGAAGCCCATGCTGAAATTCATGCCCTTAACCAAGCCGGTGAACGAGCACAAGGTGCCGATGCTTACGTGACGCTAGAACCTTGCAGCCACCAAGGCCGCACCCCACCCTGTGCTGACGCATTAATTAAAGCCGGCATTAAACGGGTGTTTATTGCCCAGTTAGACGCTAACCCCAAAGTGGCAGGGCAGGGCGTTAAAAAACTTCAAGCCGCTGGCATCGAGGTTTATCATGGCATTTTAGAAGCCGATGCAATGGCCTTAAATTTAGGTTTTAATCAGCGCATGACCACGGGTTTACCTCGTGTCACTGCCAAGCTTGCCATGAGCCTTGATGGCCGCACCGCTATGGCTTCGGGTGAATCACAATGGATAACCGGCCCTGAAGCCCGTGCCGATGTGCAAAAATTACGGGCTGCCAGTTGCGCTATTGTGACCGGGGTCGATTCAGTTTTAATAGACGACAGCCGTTTAACGGTGCGTGACCCTGAATTAATAAGTTTATACGGCTTTTTGCAGCCTTTAAGGGTGGTGACTGATTCACGCTTAAGAATTGACTTAAACGCGGCTATTTTACAGCAAGAAGGCCAAACGCTTATTGCAACTAGCCAAGCTGCTATAACAGCTAACCCTGAAAAAGTGCAGGCGCTAAAAGCCTTAGTGGGCGTTGAAGTGTTGGTTTTGCCTTTAAAAGATCGGCACTTAGATTTAACCCAGCTGCTAAAAAAATTAGCTGAAAGAGGCTGCAATGAAGTGCTGTTAGAAGCTGGTGCTCATTTATGCGGTGCGTTTGTTCAGGCAGATTTGGTGCAGTCGTTACAGCTTTATATCGCCCCTTTATTATTGGGTGATGCCGCCAAAGGTTTGTTGCACCTGCCCCATTTAACCCAGTTGGCCGCTGCCCCACATTTACAGGTGTGTGATGTGCGTGCCGTTGGTAACGATTGGCGTTTTACATTAGAGCCGCTAGCCAAATAACTAGCGGCTTATTTTATACCCAGTGATTGTGCAGAGGATATTATGGCTTTAAACAGCATTGAAGAACTTATTGAAGACATTCGTCAGGGTAAAATGGTTATTCTGATGGATGACGAAGACCGTGAAAATGAAGGCGATTTAATTATTGCTGCTGAAAAAGTGACGGCGCAAGACATTAACTTTATGGCACGCCATGCTTGCGGTTTAATTTGCTTAACGCTTACGGCAGACCGTTGTGATCAGCTAGATTTACCTTTAATGGTGGATCGTAACGGCGCACAGTTTTCAACTAACTTCACCCTTTCTATTGAAGCAACCGAAGGCGTCACCACGGGCATTTCAGCAGCCGACCGCGCCCATACGGTGCAAGTGGCGGTGGCACGTAATGCTAAGCCTACTGACATAGTGCAGCCGGGGCATATTTTCCCCTTGCGTGCGTTAAGTGGCGGTGTGTTACAGCGCGCTGGTCATACCGAAGCCGGTTGTGATTTGGCTTGGTTGGCCGGTTGTGAACCTGCTTCAGTCATTGTTGAAATTATGAACGAAGACGGCACTATGGCGCGTCGCCCCGATTTAGAAAAGTTTGCTGAAAAGCACCAGCTTAAAATTGGCACCATTGCCGACCTTATTCATTACCGTGTGGTAAATGAAGCCACGGTGCGTAAAGGCGAAAGTTACCAGCTACAAACAGAACAAGGTGAATTTACTGCCATTTCTTTTTATGACGATGTGCAGGGCGGAACGCACCTTGCCTTGGTAATGGGGCAGCCGAAAAAAGACGTGCCTACGCTGGTTCGTGTACACCAAGCCGATACTTTCCGTGACTTGATGGGCGCACGTTTAAACGACAAGGCTAGCTGGAGCCTACGCAATGCCATGCAGAAAATTGCTGATGCCGGCGAAGGTGTGGTGGTATTTTTAGATAACAGCCAAGCTAAGTCGAGTTTAGATAC
>JAAYGA010000315.1 GCA_012727935.1 Pseudomonadaceae bacterium
AAACTAGCTGACTTAGCCGCCAAGTTAACTTGCGCTTGTAAACCCTTTAACCAAGTTTGCTCATCAAAACCTTGCGGAAATTGCTGCCAAGGATTAACACAGCCCACCACCGCAATACGCACACCCGACTTGGTAAAATAACGAATCGGTTGCTCGGCCGTTAACACCGGGCGCTTAAAATCTTTATATAATTGCTCTACCGCTTCAGGCCACAAAGCCGCTTCTTCACTGGCCACACGCACCTCTGCACCTAACCAATGGCTAGATAAAGGCCCGTAACGCCCTTGGGTTAAAGTAGCTAAGCCACTGGCATTCCAACACTGGCCGCCTTCTAAGGTAAGGCTTGCTTCTGCACCAAGCGCCTCACGTTTGTTAGCCAAAGCTTCGGCCAAAACAGCATAACCACCCATTCTCTTAAAGGGTTGAACGCTAGACCTAGCGCCTTGAGCGGTTAACCAACTCGCCGCCAGCGAATTGCTTTTAAGGCCTAAACTAGCTAAACGTGATTGCTCGGTGATATAAGGCGCTTGGCCTAACAAAGACATAGGCCCTAAATGATTCGCCGCCGGATGCACATAAGCAGGTTGCCATTGGGCATGAGTATCGGCATAAAAAAGCAGCTGCAAAGCCGACTGAGCCGGTAGTTTACGCCTAAGGGTATTTTTTGTTCCTGTCGCACAGCCAGACAAGCTGCCAGCCGCTAAACCCGCAGCGGAAGCAGCCAAAAACTGCCGACGTGAAAAATTGAGCATTCAGTCATTCCTAAATATAAATCATTCCCATAAAGCACAGTTTAACGGAAAAGCTTAGTAAATAAATTATTTGCTAATCCTTGTCCAACTTCCATCCCAATCAACTGCCGGAGAGTTTTGAGTGAGCTCTTCAATACGCTCTAAATACAAGGAGTATTGGCTAACACTTGGATAAGCGGCTTGTAGCTGGGTAAAAATAACTTTGGCTTGACTAAACTCTTGCGCCCTAAAAGCTTGCAGTGCTTTATCTAGCTCTTCAAGTTCAGCTTGCAGCTCAGAAGTTGCTTCGGCTTGGGGGCAAACAGGTTCATAAACACGCACAGGGTAATCTTTGCCTTTTACCCTAACCAAATCTAATTCACGCCAAACAAAGTGCTCCAAAGCCAGTTCTCGTGTTTTTTCACCAACAACTAAAGCTACTCCATAATATTTAGTTGAACTTTCTAGGCGCGAAGCAAGGTTTACAGCGTCACCCAACACAGTATAAGCGCGGCGATATTTAGAACCCATGTCGCCCACGTTCATTAGGCCAGAATTAATACCTATGCCTACGGTTATGGCTGGCAAGCCTTCAGCTACAAAGGTTGCACTTAATTCCGCAGTGGCTTTTAGCATATCTTTAGCAGCTTGAATGGAGTGGACAGCATGGTCTGGGTCTGCAAGGGGCGCACCCCAAAATGCCATAACTAAGTCGCCTATGTATTTATCTATAGTACCGCGATGATCGAAGATAACGCCGGTAATAGGGGTGAAATAACGGTTCAACAATACTTTTAATTCATCGGCAGTTAAAGCTTCAGAAAGGTTAGTAAAGCCTCGAATATCAGAAAAAAGTACACTCATTACGCGTGATTCCCCAGCAAAGCTAAAATCACCCGGGTTACGGCTCATTTCTTCTACTAGTTCAGGAGGCACATATTGGCCAAACATATCTGCCAGCCTATGACGGGTCATAGATTCGTAGAAAAAACCCCAAATAAAATTAAAAACTGTTAATAAAAATACTAATAATAGTGGGCCAGCTAGTGCTAAAACAATGCCCTCTACTAACCACAGCCAGCTGGTTATGGTAATAATTGTAACGCTTACACCAATACTAATAAGTACTTGTAATATTGGTGCAAGCCAAGGCAGTGATAAAGCAAGAATTAAACCTGCAAAAAGTGCAATAACAAAATTAGCACCTGGCGCCCAAGAAGGTTGTTGTAAAAACTTTTTATCTAGCATAGCTGCTAATAGATTAGCGTGTACTTCAACGTGA
>JAAYGA010000316.1 GCA_012727935.1 Pseudomonadaceae bacterium
AAAAAAGTATGGGCAGACACATGACTAAGAGAAAGGTAATAAATTCTTTATTACTGGTACTTTTCTGTATTCGCAGGCATTTCAGCCTAGTTAAAAACACCTGAAGCCCTTGTAATTACTGGCCTTAGCCTTGCATTTATTCGCTTAAAAATACTAATTAACTTATTCACTAATAGCGGAACAGTAGCGATTGACAGCGGCAGAAGCTTTGGTCTAGCATTACTTAACATGTTAAATATTATATGTTAGCAAGAGTGCATTAAAGCGCTAAAGCAATGTTCACTCATTAATAATAATTAAAGCCAGACAGACTATTAGCCTTATTAAATAGGTGGGTATTCCCTATAAAGCTTATTAATACTAACAACGGAGATTTACCTCTCATGCTACAAGCCTCTTATCCCTATTACCTAGCTAACGAAGCACAAACCCCTAACCAAGACTTAATTGTTTACGATAAGTTTACTGGCAAAGCTGCTACACGAGTGGCTATGGCCGATGCTGTAACCATAGATCAAGCCATAGCTGCTGCTGAAGCTGCCACTGAGCCTATGCGCAAACTCCCAGCTTACAAGCGCCAAGCGGTACTTAACCATTGCGTTAAACGCTTTGAAGAACGTGCCGAAGAATTGGCACAAGCCTTGTGTGTGGAAGCAGGTAAACCAATCAAGGATGCCCGTGGCGAAGTGGTGCGTTTAATTGATACCTTCCGTATTGCTGCTGAAGAAGCGGTGCGTATTGGTGGTGAAATTATTCCTATGGATATCACCCCACGCGGCGAAGGTTATACCGGCATGTGGAAGCGAGTGCCTATTGGCCCTTGTTCTTTTATTTCACCCTTTAACTTCCCTTTAAATTTAGCTGCACACAAGGTAGCGCCTGCGATTGCCGCCGGTTGTCCTTTTATTCTTAAGCCAGCCAGCATGACACCCATCGGCGCAATTATTATTGGTAAAATTCTAGCTGAAACCGACCTGCCTAAAGGTGCCTTTTCTATTCTGCCTTGCCACCGTGATGGCGCAGATTTATTCACCACCGATGAGCGTTTAAAGCTGCTTAGCTTTACCGGTTCTCCTGAAGTTGGCTGGCAGTTAAAAGCTAAAGCAGGCAAGAAGCCGGTTATTTTAGAGCTAGGTGGCAACGCAGCTTGCGTGGTGGATGAAGGCACTGATATTGATGATGCCGTCACTCGGATTATTTTTGGTGCTTATTACCAGTCAGGCCAAAGCTGCATTGGTGTGCAGCGCATTATGGTGCACGAAGCGCATTACGACGAAGTACGTGACAAGCTAACTGCAGCCGTAAAAGCACTGCGTTCGGGCGACCCTAAAGATGAAGATACTTTTATTGGCCCGATGATCTCTGAAAAAGAAGCCACCCGTTTACACGACTGGGTTTTGGAAGCTAAAGCAGAAGGCGCAACTCTACTTGCCGGTGGTGAGCGTACTGGCGCTATGTTGGATGCAACCTTGCTAGAAAATGTAAAGGCTGATTCTAATGTAAATACCCAAGAAGCCTTTGGCCCTGTGGCCGTGCTTTCTAAGTTCAGCGATTTTGATGAAGCATTAAAAGAAGTAAATAACTCTAGCTTTGGTTTGCAGGCGGGTATTTTTACGCGTGATATTTACAAAATCCAAAAAGCTTGGGATGAATTAGAAGTGGGCGGCGTGGTTATTGGTGACGTGCCTTCTTGGCGTGTAGACCACATGCCCTATGGTGGTGTGAAAGACAGTGGTTTGGGTCGTGAAGGTGTGCGCTATGCCATTGAAGACATGACCGAGCTACGTCTTTTAGTGATTCGCAACCCCAACTAACTGACTAACTAGGGCAGTTACAACTGCCCTTTAAAGGTTAACCAGCAGCCTATGAAGCCAGCAGCAGCGCCATCGCTTACATTATTAACCTTTATTGCCATGGCTAGCCCCTTGGCTTTAAATGCTTTTGTGCCAGCCATGCCCGATGCTGCGGTAGCTCTAAACACTGACATAGCAACTATTCAGTTAACCTTTACCCTTTATTTATTCACCCTAGCAATCGGTCAATTACTCAGCGGTCAGCTAGCGGATTATTATGGTCGTCGCCCTGTCATTCTTACTGGTTTTGCCTTGCACTTGGCGGGTAGTTTATTAGCCGCTTTAGCAGGCTCAATTGAAGTATTAATTGCTGGACGTGTTTTACAAGCCTTGGGTGGCAGTACCGCCATGACGCTAGCTCGCACCATTTTGCTAGACACTTATGGCAAAACTGGCGCAGCCAGCCGTATGGGTTATTTGGTAATGGCGATAGCCGTTGCTCAGGCCATAGCACCTACCCTTGGTGGGTTTTTAAACCTCTGGTCGGGCTGGAATTCTATTTTTTACTTGTCCGTTTTTATGGGCAGCTTGGTTTTTTTATTGGCGCTTAAGTTTTTGCCAGAAACCACTAGCGAAAAAAGCACCAGTTTAAGTTTTATGGCGGTAGTTAAGCGTTACAGCCAAGTGTTTAGTTCAGGCCAATACTTAGGTTATGTTTTATCCACCACTGCCTTAGCCGCCGCCTTTTATTTGTTTGTAGGCAGCTCACCCTACTTGGTTGCTAATCAGCTAGGTGGTAACTCAGCAGACTTTGGCATCTGGTTTTTAAGCGTGTCCTTTTCTTTTATTGTCGGTGGTTATTTATCAACCCGTTTGGCTAAATTTATGAGCATTGATCACACCATTTTGTTGGGTAATTGCCTAGCCATTGTGGGGGCTGGCTTGCTATTAGGTTTGGCCTTGTCTGCTGAGCTAACTTTTATGCGCCTATTTTTACCCATGGCGTTAATTATTTTTGGCCGTGGCTTAAGTCAGCCCAATGCACAGCTGGCTGCGATTAGTAGCACTTCAGGTGCTGCTGGAACTGCTTCGGGCGTGATGGGTTTTATCCAACTTTTTATAGGTGCGCTGATAGCACAAAGCGTGCCTTATTTACTGGTTTTTAATATTAACTGGGTATTTGGTGGCATTTTATTAGCAACCTGCCTGGCCTTTTGTGCACATTTTTATAGTTGGCGAATAAGCCAGCCAGTCGTAGCAAGTGTTTAATTAAAATAACGAAAGAGGGTAACACTATGGGTAAGCTAGCCTTAGCTGCAAAAATTACACACGTACCATCCATGTACTTATCTGAACTGGATGGCCCACAAAAAGGTTCTCGTCAGGCTGCTATTGATGGCCACATTGAAATTGGTCGCCGTTGCCGTGAGTTGGGTGTTGATACCATTGTAGTATTCGATACCCATTGGCTGGTGAATGCCAACTACCACATTAACTGTGGTGAGCATTTTAAAGGCGATTACACCAGTAACGAACTGCCGCATTTTATTGCCAATATGAAGTTTGAATACGATGGCAACCCAGAGCTAGGCAAAATTCTAGCCGCTGAATGTAATGCGCAAGGCGTTGAAACTTTAGCGCATGATAAAACCACCCTAGATCCTGAATACGGCACACTAGTGCCTATGCGTTATATGAATGAAGACCGTCACTTTAAAGT
>JAAYGA010000397.1 GCA_012727935.1 Pseudomonadaceae bacterium
CCTACCCACTCGATTTTTTGCTGGTAGAAACAGAAGGTGCAGCCGCTTCTAGATCGCCAGACGTAGTATCTAGGCCAGCCAAGACCTGAGTTCTCCAAAATTTCAGCTACTGCAGGCTTATCTATGCCATCTTCTCTAAAAGGCAGGTGAATCTTAAGATTTTCTTGAGTTGCGTTGTACCCTTCGCGATAAGGCTCATCAGACCTGATAGCAACATAGCTATGAATGATCTTGCCCTCTTTAAGCATAGGTTTTACCCAGTCTTCAAAAGGCTTTAGCTTCATTTGGCGCGTACACCAACGCGTCTGAGCAGAAGGCAAGAAGTTGTTGTACTGCTTCAGCCAGAAATCAAAATCCCGGTCTGGATTGAGTCTTAAGATTGGCTTACCCAAAAAGCCTTCGAGCTGTCCTAGGTACTCATAGACTTCTGGTAGTTCCTTGCCTGTGTCAGTGAAAAAGTAGTCGATATCTAGCTCAGGGTGGTTCTGCCGCATATAAATGGCTAGGGCAGCACTATCTTTGCCACCTGATAGTCCGAGAACGTGTTTTTCTTGATCACTCATGACTGCCCTCTTCACTCATGTATTCACCACTTAGCTCTGCTAAGGCGGCTAGGAGAATCTCTTTTTTTGTTACTTTGGAACCTGCTGCTTCTTTTAGCCGCGTGACCAACTGATCCACTTCTTTCTGGTCGCTTTCTGCAATCTGAAACTCGATGTGCAGTGGCTTAGCACGCCCCTCTTTCGAAAGGATCACTGCTAAAGACCTGCGCTTATCTGAACGCCCTTGAACATGAGCGTAGGTCTCAGTGCGAACAAATTGTTGCGCTAAGCTAGCAATTTCAATAAAGGCACCATCCAAGTCAGCATCCACCCAGTCTCTTGGCGGTTTATTTGAAGCCAGGCTACCCACCCCTTCAACAGCTGCATCACTACCGTCAAAAATGGTCATGCGGCCAATGAATGCATTCACCCTGAAATCGCCAGACATTTGTTTGATGTTACTTGCACGCCCATTAAGCTCTTTTAGGGCTTGCGATGAGTCATTCGGCACATCAAGCTCTGTCAGCAAAAGGCTCGCCATGCGCTGCAACATTTTCGGGTAGGCCTCGACGAGCTCGGTAAGTGCAGAATCAATCACTCGTGTCACTTCACGCGCCACATCAGGTTCTTGAATATCAACATCATCACTGTAAAGCGACGGTAGATCGTTAAATAGCAGCTGGTTGGGATCACTCGCATGTTTAAAGATTGTTCGTGCTTTAACTGCCAAGGCGGACAACCGGTTCGTGCGCTTAGTCCATTCCGGCAGACGATCAAACACAGCGACTAGCCCCCGCCCGATGTCTATCGGAGCAAGCTCTTTAAGCGGATTGCTTGGATCAAGTCGTCGCACCCAATCTGCTGCTCGAAGCCCTAGAGCAAAACCCCGAGCAGTGGGATGCCCTGGTGGTTGATGAAGCTCAGGACTACGAGCCTGATTGGTGGCTGGTAATCAGCGAGTTGCTGAAACACGAGGCGCACGTCACTCTGGTGGCCGATCCTGAACAAAACCTCTACG